>SHVG01000022.1 GCA_009691145.1 Candidatus Planktophila sp.
TAAATCTTGGGGGTGAACGGTCTCGACTTTGGATGTTGAGGCAGGAGAAGCGGGCCGAGGAAGCCGGAATGATCTCGTAAACCAATAATCCGTGCAAAAAATAACTGCTGACAAAAATCAGCAAGCTTTCGAACTCGCTGCATAAGCCAGTATCGAAGCCGTTAGCCCAGGTGCCGCTCTCGACCTGGAACCTAGCGTCGACAGAGAGCTTTTCATCGCGTTGGTGTTGCGAACGACGCGAGAGAACAGTTTCGCAAATGAGTTCGTCGAAGAGTTGTGTGGAGAAACTTCGGGACTGAGAAAGCGATAATCACACTACGCCCGTAGAAGCCCTGTTTTTGCACCGAAGGACCCGGGTTCGATTCCCGGCACCTCCACAAAAGACCTCCACGATAGGCGAGCAGAAAATAAAGCTCGCTTTGTTTTACTTAATGCTCTCCCTCTGGGCCATGTCCATCGTTGCCAGCAGAGCCTGAATTACGGCGCCATTTTAAAACTGGTCCATGGCGTGAGGTTGAATCTGACTTGCGCTTAACACCAAGCTTTGTTAGCAGTGGTGTAATGAGTCGCACATCTGGAAAGTACTCACGACGCAGAGCGATATAGCCCATAGATAGTGCGTATAGACCGATGAGACGTATGAGTAATGGAACTTCGCGAACGCTCAAAAAAAATGCTCCAACAAAAATAGAGAAAGCGATAAAAAAAGCTTGAATTAATCGTCGTACAAAAGTAAGAAGTACATTTTTTGTTTTAATTATGGTAAGTCCAATAGCAATTGGTCCTGCAAGCAAGGCAATGAGCATCAAGATCACGACTCGTTGAACTAGACTCTCCATGTGGATCTCCTGACTCCTCTGAGCTTCTATACCCCCGGCCACTCATCATGAATCACCGAATACATCGCCATATCAATCTGCCCTCCATCACTACGACAAGATTTCTTGCGTTGTATACCTTCAAGGGTATACCCGATAGAGGAGAGCAACCTCTTTGAGGTGTGATTGTCTGGGTCGACTTGGGCTTCAATACGCCTAAAGCCCATCGATTCAAAACCAAAGTTAGTAAGCACCCGTGCCGCCGTACTTCCAACACCCTTGCCACGCGCATCTGCGCTAATCCAGTAGCCGAGTTCGGCGACGTAATCTGGAAGATTGATGCTGTGGAAAGAGATAACTCCAGCAAATTTTTTATCAGCCCCATTGCCGTAATCAATTGCAAAGGCTAACTCACTCTTTTCGATGAAAGATTGCGGGGTTTTTTCCCGGATAAAGAACTCAGCGTGCGCCATCGTGTAATCAATGGGGACTCGTGTGAACTTAGGAATTAATGGATCTTGACAGCTGTTATATATATCGAGAATATCTTTTTCAGCAAGCGGGCGAAGCGTTATTAAGCCATAAGAAAGCGTTGGAACGTCGGTAGGCCACCAGATCATTGCGAAAGTATGACAGTAAAAGCTCTCCAAAAGATACTTGCTAAAATTTCCTTAGCGAATTCTTATTAGCCTTCTTGCATCTGCGTTGGAGCACCGTGCACACCTAATACATCCGCGGCTTTAGGAGATGAACCCAACTTGGAACCCTCACCACTTCGGTTGAGTGGCTTTTTCGCATCCTCTTTATAAATAGCTGGAATCGTGCCGAGTAACCCCTTTTGAAAATCCTCGAATGCCTGCAGAACTTCTTGCTTAGTGTTCATAACAAATGGGCCCATCCATGCAACTGGTTCATTAATCGGGGCACCACCCAAGATGAATAACTCCAATGCAGGCGAGCGGCTCTCCTGCTGATCGCCAGCGCGCACAACAATCGTGTCGCCATCACCAAAGACCGTTGACTGACCAGTGCGTACTGGGCGATGTTCATCTCCAACGTAACCAAAACCGGCTGCAACATACACCAGCGCGTTGTAATCCTTGCGCCATGGAAGGCGAAGTTCGGCACCGGCGGCAACAGTTGCATGAATCAAAGTAATCGGAGTCTGCGTTGTGCCAGGACCAGTGTGTCCATCGACATCACCGGCAATCACGCGAATCAGTGCACCGCCATCTGCCGAGGAAAGAAGTACAACATCTTTGGCGCGCACATCTTGATAAGCAGCAGGTGACCACTTTTTAGCTGCAGGCAAGTTAACCCATAATTGAAAGCCATGAAATAAACCACCCGACATAACCAAACTCTCTGGGGGAGTTTCAATATGCAGAATTCCAGCACCAGCGGTCATCCATTGTGTATCGCCATTGGAAATCCTTCCACCACCGCCATTGTTATCTTTGTGATCAAAGATTCCATCAATAATGTATGTAACGGTTTCAAAGCCGCGGTGCGGATGCCATGGAGTTCCCTTTGCTTCACCCGGTGCATATTCAACTTCGCCCATTTGATCCATCATGATGAAGGGATCGAGCTCTGCCATATCTATTCCTGCAAATGTGCGACGAACTGGAAAGCCTTCGCCCTCATAACCTTGTGGGGCAGTCGTAACGCTTTTGACTGAACGAGCACGCGAACCAAGGGCCTCACCAACGCGTGGCAAAACAGTTATATCGGCAACGGTTACAGCAGGCATCTCAACCCTCCTTTGAATAATTAAAGAGTAATTGCAGATTCAACGATCAGCAAGTTTAAAAACTACAGAGCTTTCAGCGCAGATACAACCTTAGTCAGCGAAGCCTTTGCATCGCCAAACAAGAGCATCGTCTTTGGATCATACAGAAGTTCGTTTTCGATTCCAGCAAAGCCTGGTCGCATCGAACGCTTCAAGAAGATCACGTTAGCGGCGTTAGAAACCTGCAGGATTGGCATTCCATAGATAGGGCAGCCTGGCCTATTTTCTGCCGCTGGATTAATGACATCGTTTGCGCCGATAACAATTGCAACATCGGTCTGACTAAAGGTTGGATTAATCTCATCCATCTCCTCTAATTGATCGTATGGAACATTTGCCTCTGCAAGCAGAACATTCATATGTCCAGGCATACGACCTGCAACTGGGTGAATTCCATAAGCGACATCGATGCCCTTTGAAATCATTAAGTCGGCAAGTTCGCGCACAGTGTGTTGTGCCTGCGCAACAGCTAAACCAAAGCCCGGCACGATTACAACGCGACGTGCATAGTTAAGCAGGATTGCAACGTCATCAGGTGAACCTGAACGAACCGGACGCTCCTCGGCTGCCCCACTTACATCCTGCGGCTTGGCGGTGAAGGCACCAAACAAAGTTCCAAATAATGAACGTCCCATTGCCTCGGCCATTAAGCGCGTCAAGATTGTTCCTGATGCACCGACCAAAGTTCCGGCGATGATTAAGAGAACCGAATCTAGAACATAACCACTTGCTGCCACAGCTAAACCAGTGAATGCATTTAAGAGTGAGATAACAATTGGAACATCTGCGCCACCGACCGGTAGCACGAAGAGCACACCGAATAGGAGTGAGAGAGCGGCAAGTACTAGCAGAGGTGTGGTTCCAAGAGCTACAATGATTGCGCCAACGCCGATAACGCTGACCAATGTGGCAGCGATAATGAATCGACCCGCTGGGAAAATTACTGGGCGCGTCGTCATGAGCTCTTGCAACTTCATAAATGTAATAATCGAGCCGCTGAATGAAATGCAGCCTACGCTCACAGTAAATACCGTGAAGATAACTTCGGCCATAGATGCCTTGGCGCCAAGGTGAAGGCACTCAACGATTGCAACAAGTGCAGCTGCACCGCCACCAACACCGTTAAATAAGGCTACAAGTTGTGGCATCTGTGTCATCTGCACTTTACGCGCAGCTGGAACACCAACGGCTAAACCAACGGCCATTGCACCAAGAATCCATCCGAGGTTATTAAGTGGCAGAGATAACTCGGGGGATACGTAGAAGAAGACCACGAGTGTTGCCAAAGTGGCACCGAAAGCGCCGATTAAGTTTCCGCGGCGCGCAGTCTTTGGATGCGAAAGGCCTTTGAGAGCCAGGATAAATGCGACACCTGCGGCTAGGCCGATGAGGTCATACAGAGTGCGGCTCATCTCTTCTTTCCTTTGAACATTTCAAGCATTCGATCGGTAACAACAAAGCCACCGACCATATTGATAGTTGCCAAGACAATGGCTACAACTGCAAAGCCGAGTTCGAGATTAGTTGAGCTGTGATCGGCTACAATGATTGCGCCAACCAGGATCACACCGTGGATTGCATTAGCACCTGACATCAGCGGTGTGTGCAACGTTGAGGAGACTTTAGAGACGACTTCAAAGCCTACGAAGACCGCTAGAACGAAGATCGAAATAACTGCAATCGGCTCCATTTACTTACCTCCTGCATCTCTGCGGGATCCGCCATGGGTAACGACCGCCCCATTGATAATTTCATCTTCAAAGTTGATGTTGAATGCAACCTTTACGTCGTCCTTTGCAGCTGCTGTAAAGAGAGTTAATAGGTTTACAACGTTGCGTGAATATAAGAACGATGCATGGAATGGCAGCTGACTTGGAACATCTTTACCGCCCCAAATACGAACACCACCTGAAGTGTTAACAATCTCACCAGGCTTTGAACCCTCTACGTTTCCGCCAGTTTCAGCGGCTAAGTCGATGATGATTGTTCCTGGTGCCATTGAATCGACCATGGCTTGTGTCATCAAACGTGGAGCTTGGCGACCAGGTACTGCCGCAGTTGTAATAACGACATGAGACTTAGCAATGTACGGCGTAAGAAGTGCTTGTTGCTGCGCGGCACGATCTTGCGTCATCTCGCGTGCATAACCACCAGCGCCTTCAAGGGCTTCGAGTTCGAGCTCGATAAAGGTTGCACCCATCGAGCGGACCTCATCGGCAGATGCTGGACGAACATCGTAGGCCGATACCACGGCGCCTAAGCGACGCGCGGTTGCGATCGCTTGAAGACCGGCAACACCTGCACCAAGAACTAACACCTGTGCTGGAGTAATGGTGCCTGCTGCGGTCATTAGCATTGGAAAAAATCGTGGAGATAGTTCGGCACCAACTAATGCTGCGCGATAACCCGCACACAATGCCTGCGATGAAAGTGCATCCATCGACTGTGCACGTGAAATTCGCGGAACTAATTCAAGAGAGAATGCGGTAACACCGCCAGCTGCAGCGGCATCGATTGAATCAACTGCTGTGACTGGTGACATGAAACTTATTGTTACTGCGCCTTTCTTCAATTTACCCATCTGGGCTGGCGTTAAAGGCTGTACAGATAAAACTGCATCAGCGCTACTGAGAACTTCACCGTTCGAGATCGTTGCACCTGCGCTGACGTAATCAGCGTCCATTGATTGCGAAAGTACTCCGGCACCAGATTCGATTACAACATCAAAACCTAGTCGAGTTAATTTATTAATTATGTCGGGGACCAGCGCCACGCGCTTTTCACCCTCACGAATTTCTTTAGGTACAGCTATAAGCATGCGGCAAATACTAGTGGTCAGAGCCTTTCAGGTCACCCCTAACAAGGTGATAGAGCAGAGATTGAATGGTTGTGCGGCGGTGATATGCCTCTCGCCAGATAAGAGATTTTGCTCCGTCTATTACAGCGGCTTCAACTTCTTCTCCGCGATGCGCAGGTAAACAGTGCATGAATACTGAATCTTTTTGCGTTAATGACATTAAGTTTTCAGTGACTGCAAATGGAGACAGTGCCAGCACTTTCTCACCCCGTTTATCTTCAGAGTCGCCCATGGACATCCATACATCGGTATATAAAACACTCGCATCTTTTGCTGCAGCCTCGGGATCATGAAGTACTTCAACTTTTCCACCGCTTTGCGATGCAATCTTCTTAGCTGTTTCAACAACTCGTGGATCTGGTGCCCATGCACCGCTTGGTGTTGCAGCGACAACGTGTGCGCCCATAATCGCGCCCATAATTAACCAAGAGTGCGACATATTGTTGCCATCACCTAAGTAAACAAATTTGCGGCCGGTAATATCTTTTCCAAACTGTTCGCGAATTGTTATCCAATCGGCAAGTAGCTGTGTTGGATGATCATCATCAGTGAGTGCATTAATAACTGGAATCGATGCGTTTGCACCGAGTTCATTAACATCTGATTGTGCAAAGGTGCGGATGATTAGCGCGCTGCAATATCCACTCATTATCCGAGCCGTGTCGGCGATGGTTTCCCCTCGACCTAACTGAAGCTCATCACCACGTATAAAGATGGGGGTTCCGCCCAAATGTGCAATGGCGGTTTCAGATGACAAACGCGTGCGGGTAGATGGCTTGGTCATATAAATCGCAACACTCTTATTAGCTAAAGCGGTGTTGGATCGAAGAGGATTGGCGGCGAAATCAGCGGCAGTATCGAGCAAAAGCTCAACATCGTCGCGGCTGAGATCTTGAGTACGCAGTAAGTCCTTCATTTGCGAATTCTACCCGTAGTTTCTCAGGCGCCGAAGGTATTCTTATCCACCTCATGGGAATCTTTCGAAAAGGCGCGATAGAGACGGATGTAGATACCGATCTCTTAACCAGACCCGTCCTTGAAGAAGATGATGGTGGCCACGACCGATTCGCACACTATGTAAAGAAGGACAAGATCGTCGAATCTGCAGTGACTGGTAAATCGGTCCGGGCGCTCTGCGGGAAAAAATGGATCCCCTCACGTGACCCAGAAAAATATCCTATCTGTCCAACATGTAAAGAGATTCACGCAGGCCTGAAAAAAGGGCCTGAAGATAGATAGCGATGTCGCGTAAGTTTCGCATCGCAACTGCCACTCTGCTGAGTGCAGCTCTCTCCTTTTCGCTCTCAGCCAGTGGAGTCGATAATCAGCCCAGAACAATTATTACTGGATGGATTCCATACTATTCAGTCAAGACGGTAATGCCATTTATAAAGAAACTCCCGAGCGCTGTTGTTGCCGCTCCTGGAGCGCCAGTGACCTGCGAGCCCAATGAGTATTCACCTGAAGATAATGCAGCGCTGAACACCTCTTACCTCTATACCAATAAGGATTTGATGAAAGAGGTTATGCCTTTTTGGTACACACTTAAATCTCCAACTGAAATTCGCGATGATTACACAATAGGTAATCCTTCATGGCCCATGGCGGACACGCTTTGTTTAATGCGCAAAACAGGGTTAAAGATTATTCCAACAATGACCGATGGCACCAATGAGTTAGTTCTGGCTGGATATCTTGCAAAGACAGAAATGCGAACGACTATCGTTAAATCAATCGTTGACCTGGTTATGAAGAATGGATTTGATGGAATTGATTTAGATTTTGAGGGATTCGCCTTTGTCGATGCAAATACAACGTGGGTTAAGACCGCTCCTAACTGGCTTCTATTCATTAAAGAGCTCAGCGCGCAACTCCATGCATCACAGAAACTCTTATCGATTTCATCGCCGTATGCATTTAATCCAAGTGAAAAGCAGAAGGGCTACACCGTTTACTCCTGGCCCGATATTGCATCCAGTATTGATCGATTGCGCATCATGACCTATGACTACTCCGTTGTGAAGCCTGGCCCGATAGGCCCAATTGATTGGACTGAAAAAACTCTGCAATACGCAGTCAGCATTATGCCTGCATCGAAAGTATTCATTGGATTACCGGGTTATGGTCGCGATTGGGTCACTGCAGTTAATGGCACATGTCCAGTCTCTGCACCACCCGGATTAACTGCCGGGGCCAAGGCCGCCGTTTTCAAAATGAACTATGCAAATGCCAAGGCGGCGATTGATCTAGCAACTCCGGTATTTGATGTAAAAAACAGTGAAGTTACATACTCATATGTTCAAAGTTTCAATGGACTAACTGCTAAAGGCGCCGCCACTACCTGCACTGTTTCACGCACAGTTTGGTATCAAAATGATCGCAGCTACACCGAGCGAATGAACTTGGTTGCCAAGTACCGCTTGGGCGGTGCTGCGCTATGGACACTGGGTATGGAAGATCAAAGTGCAACTGCTGCGATGCGAAGTGTTGCACTTGCAATCGCACCGGATGTTGTTACAAATACTTTAACAGTTGAAAATGCTGACACTCGTCAGGTTAACTTCGGCGATATCTTCACACTCAAAGGCGGCTTTACGCTCAAGGATAAATCACCTGTGGCCGGCTTAGTAGTCAACGTCGAAATCAAGCGTGCCAATGAGAGCACATGGAGAAAGATTGCAGAGTCGACAACGACACTCGATGGCACCATCTCAATACCCGTAACAATCGCTGGTACTGCCGCATTCCGTTTAACAACGGTAGGCACATGGGAGCGCGCAGAGTCAACGAGTAGCGAAGAGATTGTGAATGTGCGCCCAAAAATCATTCTCGATCATCGCAGTACTGTCAAACATGGCGTGCAGATGCAGATCAAAGGAACTCTGCTGCCTCGAATCGCTGAAGCAAGTGCAGTACTTCAGAGATTAAATGCGGGAAAGTGGCAAAATATAGGAGCAGGTGCAGTGACGGACTCCAACAGTGAGTTCCTCCTCGTAATGCCTGAGACGAAGAGAGGGGTCGTAACGATGCGGGTGCAAATCGCTAACGGCTCACAAGTTATCTCTTCATCCGAGTTTTCGATAGTGGTGCGCTGATGATGGTAAAACTCGATGAGACTACTGAACAAAAGATCGATGAGGCGATTAAAGAGATATTTAGTAGTGATAAACCCTGGGTAACAATCGTCTGGGATGATCCAGTAAATCTTATGACCTACGTGACCTATGTATTAATGGATCTCTTTGGTTTTGCAAAAGAGAAGGCTCATGAACTAATGATGCAGGTTCATACTCAGGGCAAAGCAGTTGTCTCAACTGGAAGCCGTGAGGAAATGGAGCACGACGTTGCGCGACTTCATGAATATGGACTCTGGGCCACGCTTCAGCGGGGAGACCAGGCCCTGTGAGTAAAGAAGTTGATGGACAACCGTCGGGCTTTACTCGCCACGGAAACAATGATTACGTAGCAAATTTTTCACCAGCAGAAAGTGAGGTTCTTGTAAATCTAGTCGAACAAATACTTGAGCTTCTGGGGGAGCGCACAGATAATCACAGTGATGATCCTTTAGCGGCAATGGTTGGAATCACCAGTCACGATTCACCGCCCGATGACGAGGTTTTACTGCGTTTGTTACCTAATGCCTACGCCGATCAAGTCGATGCATCTGAGTTTCGCAGATATACCGAGCTAACTCTGCGCACAAAGAAATCGGCACATGCGATCTCGATGCGTATCGATTTAAAGAGTTCGCCCGATGGCTGCATCGAAGTTGACCACGAAGGTGCAAATGCTTGGCTAGGTGCAATGAATGACATTCGTTTAGCGCTAGGTGTGAGATTGAAAGTCCAAGAGAATTCATATGAGGATCTGGAAATTCTGGCACCCGATGATCCAATGCGCGGCGTCTATGCTGTTTATAGCTGGCTGGGGTGGTTACAGGAGAGTCTGATTCAAGCGCTGATGGACGATGCTCTCTAAGCCAGTAATTCGCAGGGTAGGATTGTCTATATGAGAAACGCGCCAATTGGAATCTTTGATTCTGGAGTAGGCGGACTCACTGTTGCTCGATCGATTTTAGATCAACTTCCTAACGAATCAACTATATATATTGGTGATACCGCGCGAGGACCATATGGCCCGCGTCCATTGGCCGAGGTGCGAGAGTTTGCACTAGAGAGTTTAGATTTTCTTGTTGCACAAGGCGTGAAGGCGATTGTTATCGCATGCAACACGGCAAGTGCTGCGATGTTACGTGATGCACGTGAGCGTTACTCAATTCCCGTGATCGAAGTTATCCAACCGGCGGCTCGTCGCGCAGTTGCCGCTACCCGCAGCGGACATGTTGGCGTCATAGGCACTCGTGCCACGATCGAATCTGCAGCCTACCTAGATGCATTTGCCGCAGCCCCTCAGTTAGATATCACTTCAATCGCATGTCCTTTGTTTGTCGAATTCGTTGAACGCGGAGAAACATCAAGCACAGAGATTACTGAAATCGCACGAGGTTATTTAGCACCATTTATCGATGCCAAAATCGATACTTTAGTTTTAGGGTGCACGCACTATCCGCTTTTAACTGGTGTAATTTCATATGTCATGGGTGAAGGTGTCACCCTTGTTTCAAGCGCTGAAGAAACAGCTAAGGATTTGTACCGCACCTTGGTCGAAAGAAATCTGCTGCGTCCCCAACAGAGCACACCACCAAGGCATACATTCTTAGCAACTGGCGATGCCAAGGCTTTTGAGAGCCTAGCTCGACGTTTTCTAGGTCCAGAAGTAACTCGAGTCCAACACCAAGATCTCTAGGTAGTACACAACTAAGTAAATAGGAGCAGTACATGGCACGTAATGATGGACGAGAAGTTAATGCTCTGCGCGAAATCAAATTCACGCGTGGTTGGTTAGATCACGCCGAGGGTTCCGTCCTTGTTGAGTTCGGCAAGACTCGCATCTTATGCGTTGCATCATTTTCACCTGGCGTTCCACGTTGGTTAAAGGACACGGGTACTGGTTGGGTTACATCTGAATATGCGATGCTGCCGCGTGCGACTCATACTCGCTCTGACCGTGAAAGCGTTAAAGGTAAGTTAGGTGGGCGCACCCAGGAGATTTCACGCCTTGTTGGCCGCTCATTGCGTGCAATTGTTAATACAAAAGAGCTCGGCGAAAATACAATTGTTATTGACTGCGATGTTTTGCAGGCCGATGGTGGTACTCGCACTGCAGCGATCACGGGTGCATATATCGCCCTTGCCGATGCAATCGCCTGGGCCAAGAGCCAGGGTCATATAAAGCCAAATGCCAACCCACTCAGTGATTCAGTTGCAGCTGTCAGCGTCGGAATCATTGATGACCTACCGATGTTAGATCTCAGTTACGAAGAAGATGTTCGTGCTAGTACCGACATGAACGTTGTTGTTGCAGGCGATGGTCGATTTATAGAGGTTCAAGGCACCGCCGAGGGCGAGCCCTTTGATCGCGAACTCTTGAATCAGCTACTCGATCTTGCAGTCGCAGGATGCAAAGATTTAAGCGAACTTCAAAGATCCGTTCTCGCCAAATAGTTAACGATGTCTAAGAAACTTGTTATTGCAACACGTAACGCTGGAAAGATTATTGAGTTTCGCCGAATCCTAGAGGCGGTTTCAGCTGGCGCAGTTGAGTTAGTTGGCATTGATCAGTTTCCAGATTTAGTCGATGTTGAAGAGACAGGTACAACCTTTCAGGAGAACGCGCTTCTCAAGGCCAGATATACGGCGAAAATGACGGGCCTACCATCGATATCTGATGACTCAGGTCTTTGTATCGATGCACTTGAGGGAGCCCCTGGAATATTTTCAGCTAGATGGGCCGGTACACATGCTGACGATAAGGCCAATGTAGAGAAAGTTTTAGATGAGTTAAGTGCGGTGCCTGACGAGAAGAGAGGTGCATACTTTATTTGTGTTGCCGCCCTCGTCATGCCCGATGGCCGCGAAGAGGTAGCCGAGGGGCGCTTCGAGGGAAGAATCCTGCACAGTGCCATCGGCGATCAGGGCTTTGGTTATGACCCTATATTTGCACCCCTTGGTATGTCGATTTCTTCGGCGCAGATGAGCGCCGATGAGAAGGATGCATGCAGCCATCGTGGGAAATCACTGCGTTTAATAGCACCTCATGTTATAGAAATGCTCGGGGGGCTGGGGTAACCTTGGCCTATCGACGTACGTTATTTGCGTACGCACCGCTATCCAAGGAGTCATCGTGGCCGTAAAGAAGAAGAGGGCAGCCAAGAGAGTTGCAAAGAAGGCACCTGCAAAGCGCACAGTTAAGAGAACTGCAAAGAAGGCCGTTGCAAAGAAGAGGGTTGCGAAAAAGACAACGGCAAAGCGCGTTGTAAAGAAGAGCACCGCCAAGAAATCTACTGCAAAGAAATCTGCAGTTAAGAAGAGAGTTGCAAAGAAGGCACCTGCAAAGCGCGCAGCTAAGAAAGCCGCTGTTCGAGTTGCTGCTCCACGCGTTGCAGTCTCTACGACTCCAGTTGCGCCAAAGCCAGTGGCACTAGCGCCAAAGCCAGTTGCCACTCCCAAGCAGGGCACATCTGGCCGTGTAATTTTCCTAGTCGTCGCAGGAATTGTTATTCTTGCCGCGATCGTAATGTCTAAATCTGGTAGCGATAGCGATGATGGCGCAACGCCTGCCCCATCAATCTCACAATCTGCCGAACCAACTGAGTCGGCAACTACCGAACCAACTGAGTCGGCAGCCCCGGTTGCAGCAGTCGAAGCACCATCGAAGTTCGTTGCACTTAAGAGTGGCGATGGATTAAAGCTACGGTGGATTGCACCGATGGCAATTGATGGTTTAACGGGATACAACGTAGAAGTTCGCGCTAATGGTGCTGGTGATTGGACAATAATTGCAACGGTGCCAGTGGATCAACTAACTCAGGATGTTACAAAGAGTGGAGACTCTGGGTGGACACAGTTCCGTGTTACATCGGTTTACTCTGATGGACAGACTGCATCTGCAACTGTCTTTGGAATTCCAGGAGAGTTCAAGTAAAGATTTAATTAAATAAACCCTCACGCGTTGTGTGGGGGTTTATTTTTTATTGTATTAAATTTAAAGTTGGGCAGAGATTGCATCGACATAGGCCCTCACACCTGCGGGAACAAGGTGGACGCCATCGGGTGCAAAGTATTCGGGATGGCCATTTGAAATCGCGTTCCAGTCGATAAGAACTGCACCAAACTGCTGGGCGTACTGTGCGATCAGCGCGTTGTTCTCACCGCGCCAGCTGCGCGGTACTGCCGTATTTACAACGATAATCTTCGGTTGATTCTTAACCTCTTCGAAAACGGCGGTAACTTGTGCTTCGGTTAACTTGTTGTTGTTACCTAGGTTAAAGACCACGGTTGAACCCGACATCTTCAACTTATCGTGAACCATTACATCGATGAGCTCGAGAGCTTGGCGGCCAACTCGGGCGTTAATGAGCGAGATATGTCTATGCGTTTCAAGTTCAAAACGGATACCGAGAATGACCGAGTCACCAGTTACCCATAGGCCGCCGGCATCGCTTGTAACAACCTCTTGGCTGGGGCTCTGCGGGCTTTGCGTGAGTTCGGCCTTAATAGCGGCCATTGCACGATCATTTTTGGTAATCGCATCGATACTAATCATCGTTGTTGTAGTGACAACTGCAAGGATGACAACTGCTAATAATGATTTCTGGCGTAACTGCACACGCTTAGTGCGGTATTTCATCCCCTTAAACCAATACTCAACCAGACCGCTGCGAATCGGTAGCTCCACTAAGCGCAGTGAGATATCGGCCAATGCAAAGACAATAAGTAGGCGAAGCACAGTTAGCGCCCAGGTAGAGCCTTCAATATCAACAGCGGGACGAGTAACTTGAAAGACAACCCAATGCCATAAGTAAATTGAGTATGAACGCTCTCCGATCCACACCGCAATCTTGCTACTGAGAATTGGTGCAAAGCGCGATGCAGGGTGCACAATTGAAGTAATAATTGCACAGCCAAAGATTCCAGCCAGCGGGAAGGCTAATTTGTAGAGCGTTGGGTCGCTCTCGTTAATAAATAGGAAAGTTGCAATCATTCCGATGAAGCCAAAAACCCCGATCCCATCGATGAAATCCTGTGCGCGCTTTTCTACATCTTCCTTTAAATTCTGCGGAATCCAACTGACCGCAAGTGCGGCACCGAGAAATAGTCCGATGCTGTGGGTATCTGTACCAAAGTAGACGTGACTAATCTGGGAGGCGCTGGCTGCGTCAACTTGAAATGAGACAACGAGAAGAGCGATTCCAGATACTGCGGCAATAAAAAGTGCGGCACCTGGGATTTTATTTTTGCCTAAATAGCGCAGAATAACGAGCAAGATCAGAGGCCAGATGAGATAGAACTGAGCTTCGACCCCTAGTGACCATGTATGTTGTAAAAGTGGCGGCCGGGCAATTGAATCGAAGTAATCGGTATGACGAAAAACCAGCCACCAGTTCATGGCACCTAATAGAGAAAAGGGTGAATCACTAACAAAGCGACGCATTGTCTCGGGTGCCCAGATACCTATGTAAATCGATGTTGCAAGAATCATGAATACAAGTGGTGGAAAGAGACGGCGTATTCGCGCCTTATAGAAGGCGCGAAGATCTAAGCCCCCGCTGCGGGCGATGGAATCAAGTAACAAGCGCGTTATGACATATCCAGAGATTACAAAGAAGAGATCAACGCCTAAAAAGCCGCCAGGTATCCATGAAAAACCCAAGTGGTACAACATGACGGCAACTACTGCCACAGCCCGCAGGCCATCGATGGCAGGGATGTATCGGATACCGCGAGCAGTGGCCATAACTAACTACTTACGTGTGGTGGATTTCTTTGAAGCAGCTTTCTTCACTGGCCTCTTTGCCGCTTTTTTGGATGCTTTCTTCGGCGCACTAATTGCAGTCTTTGTTCGCTCACTTGTTACTTTAATTGGACCAGTGTCGATAATGGAGTCGTCTGGATTTAAGTTTTCAATAACGCTCTTTTCAAGTTGCGCTAAACGGTTAAAGGCCGATTCAAGTCGTGCACGTGATTGGTGTATCGCACTTTGTGCGGCATCTAATGACTGGGTCTGTATCTTGTATAACCGCTCGGCCTCGGCTATTACTCCAGTAAGCCACTGGCGATAGTTTGAGACTTCATTTGTCGCATCGCCAATGATTCGTTGACCTTCGCGACGCGCAGCTAATGTGAGTGCGGCAACCTCACGTTTTTTGGATTCAATTAAAGTCTCAGCCTCAGCCTCAGCCTGTGCAACCATCTGTCCAGCTTCATCTTCGGCAGCTGAGATGTATTTACGGCCACGAGATTCAGCGCCACTAAGAATTGAACGCGCCTTCGAATCAGCTGCCTCAATCTCCTCTTTCGTAATTCGATTTGTTTCGGCAACTAAGCGCGATGCAGTTGAGTGCGCCTTACTTTCACGTGCTTGCGCCGATTTAATCATCGCCATTGCAGTCTCTGTTGCCAGAATCTCAAACTCTTCTTTACTCAAGCCCGTAATATCTCGGCGAGAGCGCAGATCGGCTAACTGTGATTCGAGCTCGCGGATGCGATCAACAGAGGAGGGTTGATTTGGCTCTTCGCCCTTGAAGCCAACCCAGTTTAAGAATGAGCCTTTCTCAGCCATCATGCACCCCGCAGTTCGTGTAAATAGAGCCTTAGGTTAGGGCACGGCCTTACTTACTGTAAATCGCCACCGAGATCGCCACATACTGCGAAACCCACGCGGCGAGCACACATATATGGAAAAGCTCGTGGAAACCGAAGTACTTTGCCTCGCGACCTGGCCGCTTGAGCGCGTAAAAAATCGCTCCTGCAGAATAAAACAGGCCTCCGATAATGACTGGAAGTAATACCCAAAGACCACCCGCGCGGTAGAGCTGCGGCATGTATGCAACGGCGACCCAGCCCAGGAGCAAGTAGTTAGCAACATAGAGCCAGCGAGGCGCACCTAACCAAAAAATTCGCATCGCAACACCCGCAGCGGCGCCGATCCATACAACCGATAAGAGGATTGTCCGATCGCGACCCTCTAAAAGCGTGGCTGCAAAGGGAGTGTACGAACCAGCGATTAATAGATTGATATTTGCATGGTCAAATCTGCGCCAAATCTTTTTCTTTGCAGGAGACCATGGCACCCGGTGGTAAACCGCAGAAACACTAAAGAGCAAGATTGCAGTGAGTGAATAAATTGCGACTGCGAATTTAAGCGAGGACTTACTTAAAATAAAGAGAACTAACGATGCGATGATGACAACGGGTGTTGCACCGAGATGAAACCAGCCACGTAGTTTTGGTGGTGCAACTGGTTGTGATGTCATGTCCTTAGCCTAGGGCTATTTGGCGCAGTAGTAAGTATTTAAAGCTGAACTTGGACGGATCTCAGATTCCGAACTGATTTAACAAGCAATGCCACTATCGCGCAGACAAGGGTCACTCCACCTGTAATCCATAGGACTCTATGCACTCCGTAGTACATAGCAAGGGGGCCGGCCACGACGATTCCGAGTGGAGCTAGTGCGAAGGATCCAAAAGCATCGTAGGCGGTGACGCGTGAAAAAGACTCTTCGGGTATATGCCTCTGCATGGTTGTACTCCAATTAACGGTGTAAATCTCAATTGCAATTCCAGCTAAGAAGGCCCCGACAAGGGTCAGAAGAAGCGGGGCTCGAATTGCTAAAGCGAACTCCCAGATCGCCGATAGACCAATAACAATCATCGAGAAAAACATGGGCCTATTTAAATGAACTCTCAGGGCGATTACACCGCCACAAATCATTCCAACTGTTAAGCCAGCTAGATTCAGCGACCAGTTGCGAGGGCCATGTGAATTCTCATTAAAAGCCAGCGGTCCTAAGACTTGTACTAAGGCCTCAAAGCAGGCGTTGATTCCAGTAAAGGCGATGACCATCGCAACCAACCATGGACGAGATTTGAATTCGAACCAGCCATCTTTTAATTCGGTAAAGATCGATCTTCGCTCACGATGCTCCATAGGAGGAACATCTAATTTCCAGACTAAAACACCGGCTATGAAAAATGAAAACGCATCAACTAAAAGTGCCCAGCCCGATCCGAAAAAGGTCACCAAGGTTCCGCCCATAAGGGCACCCACAACATAGCCAAAGTTGCTGAGTAATCCCAGAACGGCGTTACCGTCTTTGAGTTTTTCCTTCGGGACAAGGGCAGGTAATACACCCGACATCGCCGGCCACCACATCGCATTCAAAATTCCAAATAGAAATCCCATAAATACAAGTAGAGGCACTGAGGCGAAGCCAAAGATAAATGATGCTGCACTGATTGCTACGAAGCTGCTTCCAAGAATATCTGTTCCACCAACAATACGGTTTCGCTTAAAACGATCGCCAATCACTCCACCAAACAACATCAGTGCAATCATCGGAAAAATACGGGCCGACATAACAAGGCTCAGGTCTTTCCCATTTGCTCCATCGAGGCTAAGTACACCGTAGGCAAGTGCAATGGGCGAGAGTCCATTGCCAACATTGGAAATAAAGCGTGCAGAAATTAATCGCACAAAACCGCGGTGAATACTGAGTTCGCGCAGTTGGGTGGTAATCACCCAGTAATTATATCTATCGACAAAGGCGATATGTGCTGCTAGGAATAGCCAATGACATATAGATCAGAAATCTTCGAACTCAGCGATACATATATCGATCAATTATCGGCCATGAGCCCCATGTCCTGCACCTATCTTGGTAAAGATATGGATCAAGACAAGTTAGATGATCTATCTATCGCCGGAATGGCCAAAACAGCACAACTAACTCGAGAGGTTTTAAAGAAGTTAGGGTCTCTAGAACCTATCGATGAGATCGATCGAATTGCCAAGACTGTAATGGAAGAGCGTCTGAGTTCGAGTTTAGCTCTACACGATTGTCAGGAGGAGCATGTTTTATGGAACGTATTGACATCACCCCCATCAAATATCCGTTCAATCTTCGAACTGATGTCGAGAAAGAGCGATACGGATTTTGCAAATATTGCCCAGCGCTTACTTGCCGTTGAAACCGCCCATAATCAGTGGGTTCAAACAATTGGCGAGGTTGCAAAGAGCGGAAAGACAACTGCCCAGCGACAGGTACGTGGAGTCATTGAGCAGCTAGAGAGCTATGCACATGGTGGCTACAGTCAGATGTGCAAAAACTTTGATCCAGATGGAAAATATCCAGCGATTCATAGCGCCGCTAAAGAGGCCGAGAAATCTTCGGCACAGACGGCTGCCTATTTGAAGAACGAATACATGGCAATAGCTACACCCAATGATGCCGTTGGTGCCGAGCGCTATGCCGTATGGTCGCGTTATTTCACAGGCGCAAAGTTAGATTTACGCGCAACATATGAGTGGGGGATGGCCGATTTAAAGGCTATTAACGAGCGCATGTGGGTTATTGCCGAGCAGATTAAGCCAGGCGCAAAGACGCTACGTGAAGTCGCCGATGTGTTGGATCACGATCCAAAGTATGTAATCAAGGGTAAAGAAAATGTTATTAAGTATCTTCAGGATTTCACAGATGCAGCTATCAAGCGCATGGATGGGGAGTTCTTCGAAATAGATGAACGCATTAAAATCTGCGAAGCACGTCTTGCGCCCGAGGGCAGTGCATCGGCGCCGTATTACAACCCACCATCTGAAGATTTATCGCGCCCAGGTACAACATGGATTCCAATGCTCGGTAAAGATGAAGTCAGCAGTTGGCACTTAGTTTCAACGTGGTATCACGAGGCTGTACCAGGTCATCATTTACAAGTAGGCACTGTCACTGTTGAGAAAGAGCGCCTTACTCGATTCCAACGTACCGCGGCAGGGATTAGTGGTTACGGTGAAGGCTGGGCCTTGTATGCCGAGCGTTTCATGAACGAGCTCGGTGCATTCGATGAGCCAGGAATTGAGATGGGTTATTTATCTGCCCAAGCCCTTCGCGCTGCACGCATCGTTGTTGATATCGGAATGCACCTTGGCTACACCGATTTTGATGGCAACGTATGGAATGCTGACAGCTCTCGAAAACTATTAAATGAGCAGGCGCTCCTCGATGAGGCACACTCACGCAGTGAGACCGATCGCTATTTAGGTTGGCCAGGCCAGGCGATTTCATACAAAGTGGGAGAGCGTGTATGGATGGCCGCACGTGAAGATGCAAGGGTGCGCCTGGGTGCAGCTTTTAATATGAAGAAGTTCCATACATATGCCTTAAAGATTGGGCCGATGGGCCTTGATCCATTCGCCGCTGAGATGGCTACCTGGGATGGAAATTAGCCCCTCCCAATAACCTCTGCGATATAGAAAGCCATGCGATGACCTGGCGCTCGGTGATTATTGCCCGTTGTTGGGCCGACAATGAAGACATGTTAACAACAGTGCCCAGGTCGACCTCTGGCGCAATCGAAAATTCAGATTCTTCTCGATTATTTTTCTTATCAACCTTATTAAGAGGTTGCGTACTTACTTGCGCATGTTCCTTTGGGTGATTAACCAAGC
>SHVG01000002.1 GCA_009691145.1 Candidatus Planktophila sp.
GTACGTACAAAGCGGGCGGCTTTTTCACCAGCTGATGCATCAAGGACACCGGCCAGGTGTGCTGGGTTATTAGCAAGTACTCCAACGGTTGCACCACCTAAGCGGCCAATGATCGTTGTCATATTAGGTGCCCACATTGAGAGAAGCTCGATGTGTTCGCTCTCTTGATCAAGGAGGGCATTAATTAACGGGTGAACTTCATATGTACGAATCTTGGAATCTGGAACAAATACAGATAGATCTACATCGCTAACATCTGCGCTCATAAAGCCGTGGTTAGCAAAGAGTGCGGTTAAGTCACGAACATCATCAAAGGCGGCTTGCTCGCTTGGCGCAATAATGTGGGCAAGTCCGCTATTTTTCTTGTGTGCTTCAGGTCCGCCCAGCAACGCCATGTCGATATCTTCACCAGTAACACTTTTCACAACATCGGGACCGGTGACAAAGATGCGACCTTCAGGTGCAAGTACAACAACGTCGGTAAGGGCCGGTCCATATGCACCGCCACCTGCAGTTGGTCCAAGAACTAAAGATAACTGCGGGATTCGCCCACTTGCCGAAATCATCGATTGAAATACTTCTCCGAATGCATGAAGGGATGCAACGCCATCACTTAAACGAGCACCACCTGAGTGCCAGATGCCGATGACGGGTACCTGTGCACCCATTGCAGCTTTATAGGCAGTAACGATTACTTTCGAGCCATCTACACCAAGTGCACCGCTTTTAATCGTGGCATCAGATGCGAAAACTACAACTTTATTACCCTTTACTAATCCAGTTACGGCAATGACTCCACAATCAGTTCGTGGGATGAGAAACTCAAATTTTCCTCCATCGACTAAGCGCGCAATACGTGTCTCTGGATCGCGTGGATCACCTGTTGGCGTTGGCATCTATATGCTCTTAAAGACCAATACAACGTTGTGGCCGCCAAAACCAAATGAATCATTCAGGGCTGCGATATCACCGGCAGGTAGCGCGCGTGGCTTATCGCGCACGACGTCGACTGTAACTGCTGGATCTAAATCATCGATGTTAATGGTTGGGGGAGCAAGACGATCTTGCAACGTCTTAACAATAAATACAGATTCGATAGCACCTGCCCCACCGAGTAAGTGGCCTGTCATCGACTTTGTTGCAGAGACTGCAACGTGATCGGTATCGGCGCCAAGGGCTGCGCGCAGTGCATGTGCTTCGGCAACATCGCCTGCAGGAGTTGATGTGGCATGTGCATTTAAATGAACAATATCTTTAGTTGTGAGGCCCGCATCACGCAGTGCAAATTTAAGTGCACGTTGTACGCCGGCGCCATCTGGATCTGGAGCTGCGATGTGATAGCCATCAGAGGTCAAGCCCTGCCCAACGATCTCGCAGTAAATCTTGGCTCCACGTGCGCGTGCATGTTCGTACTCTTCAAGAACTAATACTCCGCCACCTTCGCCCAAGACAAAGCCATCGCGGTTTAAATCATATGGACGAGATGCTCTTGCTGGATCATCGTTTCGAGTAGATAAAGCTTTCATCGCAGCAAAGCCCGACATCGGCATTGGGTGGATCGCCGCTTCAACACCGCCACTCACAACAACATCGGCGCGGTTATTGCGAATCATCTCTAGGCCATAGCCAATTGCTTCGGCCCCCGATGCACATGCACTCACTGGTGTATGAACGCCAGCCTTTGCTTGTAGCTCGAGGCCAACATTTGCAGCAGGTCCGTTAGGCATCAACATCGGAACAGTGTGTGGACTTACAAGACGTGCACCTTTTTCGTGCAAGATATCGTATTGATCGAGCAGTGTTGTTACGCCACCGATACCCGATGCGATGACAACGCCTAAGCGCTCCTTATCCATCTCGGGAGATCCTGCATCTTTCCAGGCCTCGCGTGATGCGATAATGGCAAACTGCTCAGATCTATCTAAGCGACGCATTTCTACGCGCTCCATCTGCTCACCTGGCTCGACGGCAACGCGCGCGGCAAAGTGCACGGGGATTGTCTGTGCCCAATCCTCGCTCAGTAAACGGACACCACTTTTTCCAGCTAAAAGCGCCGCCCAGGTTGTGCTTACATCCCCGCCAAGAGGTGTAGTTGCACCAAGTCCGGTGACGACTACACGACGGGCAGACATAAGAAAACTTTCTACTTACTACTTAGCTGCGTTGACGATGAAGTTAACGGCATCGCCAACGGTGACGAGATCAGTTACCGCTTCATCAGGAATCTTCACACCAAAGCGCTCTTCTGCAGCAACGACAACTTCAACCATGCTCAGTGAGTCAACTTCTAAATCTTCAGTGAAGTTCTTGTCCATTTCGATCGATGCAGCAGGAATACCAGCTACTTCTTCAACGATCTCTTTTAATCCTGCTAGTACGTCAGCTTGTGCAAGTGCCATTTTAATTTATTCCATCCGTTAGCTGGTTTATTTTCTTCTCATCAATAGGCCGTTATTCTCTACGAAAAAACACTTACTTACGAGTATCAGGGCGCGTAAGTGGCCAAAATCTCAAGCTTTGGGGGGCAATTGCACTACCTGGGCGGCATAGACAAGGCCGGCTCCATAGCCAATCAACAGCGCCAACGTGCCATGAAGCTCAGGATGATTTTCCAATAGCACATCCATTGCCAATGGAATCGAAGCCGCGGAAGTATTTCCACTCACACGAATATCATCGGCGATCACAACCTGTGCAGGAATTTTGATCTCTTTAGCCATTGATTCGATGATGCGCATATTTGCTTGATGCGGAATAAATGCACCGAGCTCGTCGGGGCGAACACCTGCAGCTTCCAGCGCTTTGCTTCCAACTTTACTCACGGTAAAAACCGCCCAACGATAAACGGCTTGACCTTGCTGTGCAATATTTGGCCAACCAAGCTCGGCGACTCCCTTATCTGGTGCGTTTCTGAACTCGGTATATGCGGGGTTTAAGATAATCGCATCACGTGAATCGGCATCCGAGCCCCACGCTGTAGGCCCGATGCGTGGTTGGAGGCTTTGTCCAATCACAACTGCGCCTGCACCATCGGCAAAGATAAATGCAGTTGCACGATCATCGGGATCTGTAAAATCTGAGAGTTTTTCAACACCAACAACTAAGACATTTTTAGATGTTCCTGCGCGAACTAAATCACTGGCCATTGCAACGCCATAACAAAAACCGGCACATGCGGCGCTAATATCAAAGGCGGCCGCCTTTGGATTGCCTAATACATTAATTAACTCAGTTGCTGCACTAGGTGCTTGAAATGGATAAGAAATCGTTGCCAGAATTAATGTATCGATGTCGGCCATCGTTAAGTTGGCACGTTTGAGCGCTGATTCGCATGCTGCTTGCGCCATTGTGATCACGGTTTCATCGGGGCCAGCAAAGCGGCGACTCTGGATTCCGGTGCGCTGCACGACCCATTCATCATTTGATTCGATGCGATCAACGATTTCGCTATTAGGAACAACGCGCTTGGGGCGATAGGAACCAACTGAGAGGATTTGGCTATTGACCATAGCTGGAAGTTTTATGCTCATGCATGCCTTCCTGCGAACTCACGTGCTGCATCGATATCGGCCGCACTTTTTAGCGCGAAGCTTTCGATTTCAGGTACCGCGCGCTTGAGCAAGCCAACCAGAGTTCCGGCCGGTGCTAA
The DNA here is from genome assembly GCA_009691145.1 of Candidatus Planktophila sp. Taxonomy (GTDB): domain Bacteria; phylum Actinomycetota; class Actinomycetes; order Nanopelagicales; family Nanopelagicaceae; genus Planktophila. The sequence continues at coordinate 3,650 of SHVG01000002.1, forward strand.
TTCAATGACACCCGTAACTCCCATTGTTTTCAAAGTATCCATGCAGAGATCCCAGCGCACGGGATTAGCGATCTGATTCACGATTCGCGCCAGGATATCGCCGGCATCACTGAGGGCTGCGCCATCTTTATTAGAGATAAAGGGCAGCCAAGGCCTACTTAGATCGATACTGGCTGCTAAGTCGGCAAGTGGTGCTACCGCCGATGACATATAAGAGGTGTGAAATGCTCCGGCAATGGCCAATGCCCTAACGCGTGCACCAGCTGGTGGATTAGCGGCAAGGGCGGCAAGTGATGTTAAATCTCCAGCGGCAACAATCTGGCCGCCGCCATTCTCATTTGCCGCAACTAAATCCAAAGCTTGAATCACAGCGAGTACTTCACTTCGCTGCCCGCCGAGTACTGCCGACATTCCAGTAGGAGATACCGCCGCAGCCTTTGCCATCTCGATTCCGCGGGCACGTACAAGTTGCAGAGCATCGGTATCGGTGATTGCACCGCACAAGGCAGCGGCAGTTAACTCGCCAACTGAGTGGCCAGATACAACTGCGTAGCTCTTTAACCCAAGTGCATGATCGGCCAATAAAGATGTAGCCACGATAAGTGGTTGGGCGTTGGCCGTATCTTTTATCTCCTCGGCGGCGGCAGTTGTGCCAAGGCGCACGAGATCTAAATCAATATCAGTTGACCACTGTTTTAAAAGCTGTCCTAGCGCTGGATCTGTAATCCAAGAGGAGAGCATCCCGGGGCTTTGTGAACCCTGACCGGGTGCGATGATTGCTAACATGATTATGAAATATTACTCGTTAAAGGTAATTACTACCTAGTACGTGAAACGAGCCAGATCTGCGCACTGTGGGCCGGCACGGAAATCTTTGTACTCCAGTGGGCGCACTAAGTCGCGCGGGCGATGATCGGTAACAATTGAGTATGGAACAAAGCCGGCGCTATCGCGATCATCTTGCAGCGATAAATTACCAGCGCCTGTTGCATCATCTGCAACGTGTCCATATATCTCGGGGACATATGAGAATGCACCATCTAATAGATGGGTATACGGATTAATTAATAGTTTAGCTGCGTTAAATCGCACGCCATTTTCAGGAGAGCACGGGCCATAGATGCGATAGCCATATCGCTGCCCCGGTCGAACCCCAGCTAAATATCCATGCCAGATTAGGACCGTTGCGATGTGACATCGCAAAACGCGTTTCAACTAAGCCGCCATTGATCTCCTTGAAGAGGTATAACTCAATGGCATCGGCGGCGTTAGACCAGATAGCAAAGTTGGTTCCGCCATCTGTGACGGTAGCCCCGAGGCTCCGGGGATCTGTAGGCAAGAGGGCGCAATACTGTCCTAAGCGCGCGCCCGCGTTGCTCTTTCCTATTACTCATCAGTAACATATCGGCCATGAAGATTGCAGTCTGCATCAAGCAGGTCCCAGATTCTTGGGCTGAGAAGAAAATGGTCAACGGCCTTCTCGATCGCGTGAATGTCGATGCAGTTCTCAATGATCTCGATGAGTATGCCATTGAAGAGGCGCTGCGAATTGCCGAAGCCCATGGTGGCAATGAAGAGAGCGGGGCAAACACGGTCACCGTGATCTCAATGGGCCCAGAGCGTGCAAGCGAGGCGGTGCGAAAGGCGCTTTCGATGGGTGCAAACTCAGCGATTTTAATTAGTGATCCGAGATTAGCTGGCGCCGATGCTCTGACAACATCGAAGGTTTTAGCCAGTGTGATCTCCAAGGGCGATTTCGACCTTGTTTTCTGCGGAACCGAATCCACGGATGCACGCATGAGTGTTGTGCCGGCGATGATTGCAGAGCGATTGGGCTGTGCTCAACTAACTTTTGCATCGGCTGTGACAGTTGATCCCACGGCAAAGAGAGTCTCTATCACGCGGGTGACCGAGGCTGGAGTTGATGAGATATTTGGCGAATTTCCAGCGATCGTTTCAGTTGTAGAAAAGATTAATGAGCCGCGCTACCCATCCTTTAAGGGGATTATGGCGGCCAAGAAAAAGAGTATCGACGTTATAGATTTAGCTGCCACTGGAGTTTTGATTGAGAACGCATGGTCAGTTGTGGTAGATGCCGCACCTCGCCCGGCCCGTGCAGCTGGCATCACGATCACCGACGATGGCAGTGGCGCAGATCAACTTGTTGCATTTTTAGCACAAAAGAAGTTGATATGAGCAGCGTACTAATCCTCGCCGATTTTATCGGTGGAAAAAATACTAAGACAACGGCTGAACTTGCTACCGCCGCTGCACATATCGGTGATGTCACCGCAGTTGTGCTTGCACCAGTTGGGCAAGGCGCAGCCTATGCCGCCGCCCTTGTTCAAGCTCCAATTAGCAATGTATTAGTAGTCGAATCAGATAGCTTTCTAACACATGGTGTGGCCGCAGCTGCCGACGTACTTACCCAGATCATTGCTGCCAAGAATCCAGCTGCAGTTTTAATTGCATCGCATGCATTTGGTAAAGAGGTTGCGGGCCGAGTCGCAGTCAAAAGCAACTCAGGAATCATTACCGATGCCGTCGATGTGGCCGCCGATATAACAGCCACCCAGTTGGTCTTTGGCGGTTCTACAACGGTGCACTCAAAGATTTCTCACGGAACACCGATTATTACAGTGCGCCCAAATTCAATTACTGCAGATCTAAAATCTGTAAGCCCAACGATTGAAACTCTTTCATTTGATATCGCCGACAATGCAAAGAAGTCGACGGTTACATCTTCCCAACCTCCAGTACAAGGTGGACGGCCCGAACTCACTGAGGCCGATATCGTTGTATCAGGTGGTCGTGGTACCAATGGTGATTTCTCAGCCGTTGAAGCCTTTGCCGATTCATTAGGCGCAGCAGTGGGAGCATCGCGCGCAGCCACCGATGCCGGTTGGTATCCGCATTCACATCAAGTTGGTCAGACTGGAAAAACCGTAAGCCCACAGTTATATGTCGCCTGCGGAATCTCAGGTGCGATTCAACACCGCGCAGGTATGCAGACAAGTAAAGCCATCCTCGTCATTAACAAAGATCCAGAGGCGCCTATTTTTGAAATCGCTGATTTTGGCGTCATTGGCGATCTCTTTGCTGTGCTACCAAAGGCCACGGAGGGCGTTAACGCACGCAAGTCCTAGGATTAACCCTATGCCTTCTCTCTACCTCGACCATGCAGCGACAACGCCGATGGTTGAAAGCGCTTTGATTGCGATGACTAATCAATTGGCCGTACTTGGTAATCCATCGAGTCTGCATACTCATGGCCGGGCAACACGCAAGACACTTGAAGATTCCCGCGAAGTTTTAGCTAAAGAGGTTGGTTGCCTACCGAGCGAAGTCATTTTTACCGCATCTGGCACCGAAGCAAATAACATCGCACTCAAAGGCCTGTACTGGGCTGGGCGCGATAACGGGAAAAACATTGTTGTGATTTCGAGTATCGAACACCATGCGATTTTAGATCCAGCTCACTGGCTTGCAACGCATGAGGGGGCAGAAGTTTTGCAGATTCCAGTTAGTGATGATGGGGTTATTGATTTAGTTTTTCTAAAAAACTTAGTAGCAAAGCGCGGTAATGAGATTGCAGTCATTTCAGTGATGCATGCAAATAATGAAACTGGAGTAATCCAACCGATCACTGAAGTAGTCCAGATCGCTGGCCAGATACCCGTACACACAGATGCAGTGCAGAGCTTTAAGAAGCTGCCACTTTCATTTTCACGTTTAGGTGTTACTGCAATGTCTCTGAGCGCCCACAAAATTGGCGGACCACTAGGAATCGGCGCACTAATTTTAAAACGCACCGTTGAGATTCCATCTTTATTACATGGCGGGGGACAAGAGCGCGAAATCCGCAGCGGAACTCTCAATGCACCGGGTATCGTTGGCTTTGCGACAGCGGTAACGAGTTCGGATTACAACGCTGGCGCAGTCACAGATTTGCGTGACCGTTTTATATCATCGGTTCAGGCTTTGATTCCAGATGCGGTAATTAATGGTTTAGCATCTGAGCGATTACCTGGAATTGTGAATGTAACCTTCCCTGGAACTCAGAGCGATACTCTGTTATTGCTCATGGATGCCCAGCACATCTCATGTTCTACTGGCTCGGCCTGCAGCGCCGGGGTGCACGAGGCTAGCCATGTCTTACTTGCAATGGGCCATAGCGAAATCACAGCGCAATCATCACTGCGTTTCTCCTTTGGCGCCACGAGCACGGCCAGTGATTGCGATTTTGTTGTGTCAGTGCTTCCCGATGTAATTGCCCGTGGAAGGGCGGCAAACCTCACATGAAGTTAATTGCAGCGATGAGCGGTGGAGTGGACTCTGCCGTTGCCGCTGCACGCGCAGTTGAGGCCGGCCATGAAGTTATTGGCGTGCATTTAGCTCTATCTGCGAACCCGCAGAAATACCGCTCTGGTGCCCGTGGATGTTGCACCATTGAAGATTCACATGATGCACGTCGGGCCGCCGATGTCATCGGTATTCCTTTCTATATCTGGGACATGGCCGAAGAGTTTCATGATGGTGTAGTCGAAGATTTCTTAGCTGAATACGCTGCGGGCCGAACTCCCAATCCATGTCTGCGCTGTAATGAAAAAATTAAGTTTGCAGCGGTCTTAGATCGTGCACGCGCCATGGGTTTTGATGGCGTTGTTACAGGACACTACGCACGCACGCAGATTGGTGAGAATGGAAAGACTTTGCACCGCGCAGTCGATCACTCCAAAGATCAGTCCTATGTACTATCTGTTTTAACTATCGAACAGATCGCTGGTGCAATTTTTCCACTAGGAGATACGACCAAGATTGATATTCGGAAAGAGGCCGAGGCACGTGGCTTAGCCGTTGCACAGAAGCCCGATAGCCACGATATTTGTTTTGTTCCATCAGGGGACAACGCAGGCTGGCTGCGCGATCGATTAGGTAGCGATGTCGGCCCAATCGTCGATCAAAGCGGTACCAAAATCGGCGAGCATAAGGGCGCATACACATACACAATCGGTCAGCGCAAAGGCTTGGGTCTAACGATTCCAACGGCCGATGGTTCACCTCGGTTTGTTCTAAAGATTGAGCCAGTTACAAATACCGTTGTCGTTGGCGCACGTGAGGATTTAGCAATCACAATAATGCGCGGTGAGCGGGCCGTCTGGTGCGGACCATCAGTTGATGCGCGCCATCAAAGCGGCTTTGTACAAATTCGTGCACATGGTGCGGCATTGCCCTGCACATACTTTGTCGAAAACGATCTGCTCGTCGCCGTACTCGAGGCACCACTGCTTGGACTTGCAACAGGACAGGCGATGGTTATCTATGATGGCGATCGCGTCGTTGGGTCGGCGACAATCTGCGAGACCGAATAAATGAGTAACCAAGCCCGCCACAGAATGAGCGAACTCATTGATGAGATTCGCGATCACCAATTCAAATACCATGTTTTAGATGCGCCATCGATTACTGATGCCGAGTTTGATGGTTTGTTGCGCGAGCTGACGGCTTTAGAGGCAAAGCATCCCGAACTTCGCGAGGCCGATTCACCGACGTTTGGTATTGGTGGGGGATTTGCAACAACATTTACACAGCACGATCACATTGAAAAGATGATGAGTTTAGATAACGTCTTCGATATCACCGAACTTGCAACCTGGTTTGATCGCGTTGAAAAAGAGATAGCAGCTCCAACCTATCTGTGCGAGCTCAAGGTCGATGGTCTGGCAATAAATCTGACGTATGAAAACGGTCAATTAGTCCGGGGCTTAACGCGCGGCAACGGTGTCACTGGCGAGGATGTGACTCTGAATGTTAAGACGATTAAGAATCTGCCACATGCACTAGTTGGTGCCAAGATTCCAGCGTTGATTGAAGTCCGCGGTGAAGTTTTTTTCCCGCTGGCCGCCTTCAATGAGCTAAATGAAGGCTTCGAAGAGTTAGGTAAGCCACTCTTTGCTAATCCTCGTAACGCCGCCGCAGGATCACTTCGCCAGAAAGATCCGCGCGTTAGCGCTGCACGTCCACTCTCTGTAGTCGTCCATGGTGTCGGTGCGCGTGAAGGAATCCAGTTTGATTCACAGAGTGGTGCTTACGCAGCGTTGAAAGAGCTTGGCCTACCTACGAGCGATCGATTCAAAACCTGCACAACGCGCGCTGAAGTTGAAAAATATATTGAGCACTATGGGCTGCATCGCCACGATGTCGAACACGAGATCGATGGCGTGGTCATCAAAGTAGATTCAATCACCGAACAGACACAGTTAGGCTTCACATCGCGGGCACCCAAATGGGCAATTGCCTTTAAATATCCACCAGAAGAAGTAACGACACGTTTGCTGGATATAAAGGTGAGTATTGGTCGCACTGGACGCGTCACACCATTTGCCTTTATGGAGCCGGTTAAAGTTGCAGGCTCCACGGTCACTAATGCGACTCTGCATAATGCATCAGAGATTGTGCGCAAAGGTGTTTTAATCGGCGATGTTGTCGTCATTCGCAAAGCAGGCGATGTTATCCCTGAAGTTCTAGGTCCAGTCATTGAGCGACGCACAGGTAGCGAAGTTGCTTTCATTATGCCAACGCACTGCCCCGAATGCGGATCGGGGCTACGTGCAATCTCTGATGGTGATGTCGATATTCGCTGTCCAAATGCTCAAAGCTGTCCTGCCCAATTGCGTGAGCGTATTTACTACATAGGTTCACGCGCCGCCCTCGATATAGATGTTTTGGGGTATGAAGCCGCGGCCGCACTGCTGGATGCAAAAATTATTACCGATGAGTCCGATCTCTTTAATCTCACAGAGGAAAAGTTGGCGACCTCTGATTTCTTTATGAAAAAAGATGGTAAAGATGGCTTCAAAACGGGAAAGAATGCAGAGAAACTTTTGGCCGCACTTACAAGGGCAAAGGGCCAACCATTATGGCGAGTATTAGTAGCGCTCTCGATTCGCCACGTTGGCCCAACTGCAGCGCAGGCACTTGCGGCACACTGCTCTTCGATTGAAAAGATATCTACATCGACTGCGCAAGAGTTAGCCGAAATTGATGGCGTTGGCGCAACGATTGCAGATTCAATCATTGAGTGGTTTAGTATCGATTGGCATCAAGAGATTATTGCTAAGTGGTCTGCGGCAGGTGTGCATGTTCGCCAAGAGGTGCTTACACAACTTCCACAGACGCTGGCGGGATTGACCTTCGTCGTTACCGGGGGATTAGAAAGCTATACCCGCGACTCAATCGCCGAAATAATCCTGACCCACGGTGGTAAATCGGCATCGGCGGTTTCAAGCAAGACAGATTATGTATTAGTAGGTACAGACCCTGGATCAAAGTTAGCTAAGGCACAGGAAATCGGCGTCCCAGTCATCGATGAGGCGAGATTTAAAGAATTGCTAGCGGGCAGGTAGTAGGATTTCACTATGACAAACCTTGCCGCCGAAACTCTTCGCGAACTTCCAATGCCGGCCGCTGCATATGGCCTCGTAACTTTCGGCATTCTCTCGCTTTTTCTTTACTTAGCACTTCGCTTAGACCGGGATTAATTTGTCCCGAGTAGGTATTTACGGCGGAACATTTGACCCGATTCACAACGGTCATCTGCATGTAATAAGCCAACTCATTGAAAAGAAGATTATCGATCGTTTAATTCTTGTTCCCGCCGGCCAGCCACTGCTTCGTGAGAATGCACCCATAGCATCGGGGGCCGACCGCCGCACGATGTGCCAGTTAGCGATTTCAACACTACCTCTAGATATTGCATCCCATGTTGAGCTCAATCCCATTGAGATTTTGCGCGAGGGGCCCAGCTATGCAATCGACACCGTTGAAGCCGTGCGCAGTACCTACCCCGACGATGAGATTTTTCTGATTATGGGCGCCGATGCATATTCAAAGATCGATCAGTGGCACCGCGCCGATGAGCTACATGCAATGGTCTCAATAATCTCTATTAACCGCCCAGGCTTTGCCTCACATGGCATCGATATCGCAGCCCTGGATGTATCGGCCACTTCAGTTCGCACAGGTTTGAAGGCGGATGTGCCGGAAATCGTCGCGGCATTTATACGCGAGAATACGCTCTATGACAATTAGCGCACGCACTCTAGAAATTACCCAAGCGGCAGCGGTTGCAGTAATCGAAAAGATTGGCACCGATTTAGTAGCTATCGATTTATCTGATCAGTTAGTGCTGAGCGAGGTTTTTCTTATCGCTACTGGACAAAATGTTGCACAGGTCGATGCAATTGCCGATGAGGTTGAGCGTCAATTAATTGCAATCGGTGAAAAACCTGCACGCTGCGAAAAAGGTGCCGAGTGGATTCTGCTTGATTACTCAGATTTAGTTGTTCATATTCAAAGTACTGAGCTCCGTAAGTACTACATGCTCGATCGCTTATGGAACGATTGTCCAACGATTGATTTAGATGCCGTGAAAGCCGCCGCAGTACATGGCCGGTAATCGCGTACTTTTATGGCGTCATGGCCAAACTGATTGGAACATGGTTAACCGTTTTCAAGGTCACTCAGATATTGCACTCAATGATGTAGGTCGCTATCAAGTGCAACATGCTGCAGAGATTTTGGCGGGCATGAACCCTACGTCGATTATTTCAAGTGATTTAGGCCGTGCGCGCGAAACCGCGCAAGCCTTAGCAAATCTCGTTGGTCTTAGCGTTACTACTTATGAAAATCTACGCGAGACAAATGGTGGTCTGTGGGAGGGCAAGACTGGGGCTGAAAATCGCGCTGAAGATTTTCAAAACTTTATTCGTTGGATTGATGGCGATGACAACCCTGCCGGCACTACTGGTGAAAAGCGCAGCGAAGTCGCCGCACGTGCAGTGGGTGTAATCAATAAAGCGTTAGAAGGAAAAACAGATCAACTTTTAGTTGTTGCAACTCATGGCGGTACCGCGCGCTGTGTTTTAGGTCAGCTCTTGCAACTTCCACTTTCACACTGGGGTGTAATCGGCGGACTTTCAAATGCATCGTGGTCGATTCTCGAACGCAATCCACGTCAATGGAATTTAATCGAACACAACGCAGGTTCTATCCCAGAGCCTGTCTATGGCGAAGAAAGCGGCGCGACTACTTCGTAAATCATGCGGTAAGGTTTGCCTCTTCCCAAGTGATTGGGGCTGTGGCGCAGCTGGTAGCGCACCTGCATGGCATGCAGGGGGTCAGGGGTTCAAATCCCCTCAGCTCCACGTATGAATATAGATAGTACAAACGAGGCGCACGCGGCATATGACTTCGCCTACGTGCAGGAAAAGTGGCTGCCAGTTTGGGATCAGATTCAACCATTTAAATCAGGTCGCAGTGATGACAAACGCCCTAAGAAATATGTTTTGGATATGTTTCCTTATCCATCGGGTGATTTACATATGGGCCATGCCGAGGCCTACGCACTCGGAGATGTAATCGCACGTTATTGGATTCAAAAGGGCTTCAACGTTATGCACCCAATCGCTTGGGATGCATTTGGTTTGCCTGCAGAAAATGCTGCGATCAAGCGCAATGAAAATCCAAAGATTTGGACCTACGAGAACATCGCGGTGCAGAAAGCATCAATGCGCCGCTTTGCATGTTCTTTTGACTGGGATCGCGTCTTTAATACATGCGACCCCGAGTACTACAAATGGAACCAATGGCTATTTTTGCAGCTATACGAGCGCGGTCTTGCTTATCGCAAAGACTCGGCCGTTAACTGGTGCCCCAGCTGCCAGACTGTTTTAGCTAACGAGCAGGTTATTGCAGGCTTATGCGAGCGTTGCGATACCCCAGTAACTAAAAAGAAGTTAAACCAGTGGTATTTCAAGATTACCGATTACGCCGATCGATTATTAGATGACATGGTCCAGCTTGAAGGCAAGTGGCCTGAAAAAGTCTTGATGATGCAGCGCAACTGGATCGGCCGTTCAACTGGTGCCAATGTCTCCTTTGTTTTTGAGGGGCGCAACCAGCCCGTTACGGTTTACACAACACGTCCCGATACTTTATTTGGCGCAACTTTTATGGTCGTTGCCGCCGATAGCGAGTTAGCTGCTGAGCTTGCAGTTGGTTCGGGTGTTGAAACTGAATTCGCTGCATACCTTGAAAAGATTAAGGCCGATAGCGATATAGATCGCCTTGCAACGGATCGCCCCAAGAGCGGCGTGTTTTTAAATCGCTATGCAATCAATCCAGTTAACGGTGCAAAGCTACCGATTTGGGCAAGTGATTATGTTTTAGCCGATTACGGCACTGGTGCGATTATGGCCGTGCCAGCACATGATCAGCGCGACTTAGATTTTGCACGAGCAATGAAACTGCCTGTCACAGTGGTCGTTGATACCGGGGAAGAGGATCCAAACTCCAGCGGTGTTGCAACCGTTGGCAATGGCGTATTAGTTAACTCTGGCGCCCTCAATGGCATGAACAAGGCCGATGCAATCACTGCGATTAATGCCCAGCTTGAAGCAGATGGTCTTGGCAAATCTGCACGCAACTATCGTCTGCGCGACTGGCTTGTTTCGCGTCAGCGCTATTGGGGCACGCCGATTCCAATTATTCACTGCCCGCAATGCGGTGAGGTCCCAGTGCCTGCAGATCAACTTCCATTAACCCTGCCAAATGCCGAAGGTTTAGATTTAAAACCTAAGGGAACATCACCGTTAGGGGCTGCAACTGATTGGGTTAATGTTAAATGCCCAAAGTGCAAAGGCGATGCCAAGCGCGATACCGATACGATGGATACCTTCGTCGACTCTTCTTGGTACTACTTGCGTTATCCATCATCGACTAATCACGCTGAGCCTTTTTCAAAGAAGGATGTAGAAACCTGGTTGCCGGTAGATCAATACGTCGGCGGTGTAACACATGCAATCTTGCACCTTTTATATAGCCGCTTCTTTACTAAAGTTTTAAACGATATGGGAATGCTCGATTTCAATGAGCCTTTCACATGTCTATTAAATCAAGGCATGGTCGTTATGGATGGCTCTGTAATGTCGAAGAGCCGTGGAAATCTCGTTCGCTTATCTGATGAGCTCGAACACCACGGCGTCGATGCAATCCGTTTATCGATGGTCTTCGCCGGACCTCCTGAAGATGATGTTGATTGGTCAGATGTATCACCATCGGGATCGGTTAAGTTCTTATCGCGTGCTTGGCGCTTATCGGGTGATGTAACAAGTGCGCCAGGAATTGATTTCTCAACTGGTGATATCTCACTTCGCAAGGCAACACATAAAGCTTTGCACGATGCTGATTTCGCCGTTGGATCATTTCGTTTTAATGTCGCAGTTGCCCGCGTGATGGAGCTTGTCAATGCAACGCGCAAGGCGATCGATTCGGGCGCTGGAGCTGGCGATCCTGCGGTGCGCGAGGCCGTTGAAGCCATCGCAATCATGTTGTCATTAGTTGCACCCTTTACTGCCGAAGAGATGTGGGAGCGCTTAGGCCACAAACCAGCAGTAGCACTGGCTGGCTGGCCAGCAGTTGATCCACAACTCCTGGTAGCCGATGCCATCACCGCCGTTGTTCAGATTAATGGCAAGATTAAAGATCGACTCGATGTCGCACCAACTATTAGTGATGCAGACCTTGAGGCTGCCGCCTTAGCGCTGCCAGCGATCGTTGACGCGCTCAAAGGTGCAACTGTCGCCAAGATCATTACGCGCGCACCAAAGATCGTAAATATCGTTATCAACAGTTAGTGCGCAGTAAGTAAGAGCAGGTAGGGCCCGCACGCTTGAATCGGGCACATGACACACTTAACTCAAGCCTTTGAAAGCATCAGCAACTGGTGGTACGAACTCCACTATTCACGCATACAAAAACGCGCACTACTTACTCTTGGTGCACTCATCATTGTTGTCTCATCACTCATCGTTGTTCGTGGCAATAGCCACGAAGTTGTTGCACCTCCAATAGTTGCAGTAGAAATCGCTGCCCCCGAAATATTCGTTGATGTAACTGGAGCCGTTAATGAGCCTGGTGTTTATACGTTGGCGGCTAACTCACGTGTTATCGATGCGATAAAAGCCGCGGGGGATTGCGCCCCAGGTGCTGATCTTTCGACGATTAATCTAGCCCGTGTTTTATCTGATGGCGAACAGATCTATGTCGATGCAACGGTATTAAATAGCTCTGGTGTGCGCGTATCAAAGACGGTGCGCAATGGCCCAATCAATCTTAATCGCGCAACTGCGGCCCAGTTAGATTCACTCGATGGTATTGGACCGGTAATCGCTAAGCGAATCATCGAGTATCGAAAGGTTAATGGCCCATTTGCCACGATCGAGGATCTTCAAAAAGTGAGTGGAATAGGTGTAGCAAAATTCGCAACGATCAAAAGCAAACTCCGCGTTTAGCCGATTATCGGGCGATGGCAGTTGGCGCAGCTATCTGGCTGGGAGCACTGCTCCAAAGTGCAACTGCACCGTGGCGAATCAGTATTTGTGCTCTTGCGCTAACGCTTTTTTCATTATTTAGTCGTAAGTTTCGCTTTACGGTCATTATCACTGCGCTGCTACTTGGTTCGACGGTAATGTCACTGCGCGAGGCCTCTCTGGCGCATTCGCAGATCGCCAAGCTATACGGTCAATCGGTAGATGTGATTGCTCAAGTTGTAACCGATCCCAATCAAACAACCTCTGGAAACTACAGTTTTCTGGCACGAGCTATCTATGTTGCTACGCCAGCTGGTTCGTATGGAATGCGCGTGCCGATCCGTGTGATTACACCTAAGAAAAGCGTGCTCGGGCTGCTACCCGGACAAAGCTTTAGGGCTACTGCTCGATTAGTAACGAGTAAAGAGGCACGCGTCGGTGCACTCGTGTTAATCGATGGCGATGTGAGCGTTATTACGCAGGCATCGCGCTGGGCCAACTCATTGGCGGCGATTAGATATGGACTGCGAGATTTATCGGGTGATGGCGATGCTGGTGCACTAATTCCCGGAATGGTTCTGGGTGATACCTCCAAGCAGAGCTTAGAGTTTAAAACCGCCATGAAGCGTTCGGGCTTAACACATCTAGTTGCAGTAAGTGGGGCGAATTTTGCAATAGTTTCAAGTTTTGTCTTATGGTGTATGCAGTTTCTCTTTATGCGCATGAAACTGCGCTTGAGCGCAACGGCAATCGCATTGATTTGTTTTATCGCACTAGTGCGCCCTTCGCCATCGGTATTACGTGCAGCTGCTATGGCCGCGGTTCTATTAATCGCACAGGGTACACACCGCGGTCGCGATTCTCTGCCAGCGTTAGGTTTTGCTATCGGCGCAGTTGTCGTTGCTGATCCATGGCAGGCGCGTGATGCTGGCTTTGCCCTCTCTGTTATGGCAACGGCGGGTCTACTCTTATTTGCACCCCTTGTTGTTGAAAAACTCGCGCGATTCATGCCGGAAAAACTCGCACAAGCTTTAGCCCCACCACTTGCCGCAATTATTTTCTGTTCACCAGTTTTAGTCGCACTCGCAGGTTATTTATCCCCCATAAGCATTATCGCTAACTTATTAGCGGCCCCAGCCGTTGGCCCCATAACGATTCTGGGCTTCATAGCTGCGCTGATTTCACCATTTGCACCGATTATCAGTGCCGTACTGATCTGGCTTATTAGATATCCAGCTGGTTTTATTGCAGCTGTTGCGACCTGGGCTGCGCAGTTTCCGGTCTTAACTCTGCGCACCGGCAGTATTGGCTTTCTTATCGTTGCGATTTTCACATTAACGCTCTGGCTCTTTAAAAGATATATAAAGGCAGTCTCCATCATCGCACTTGTTTTAATTCTTGCGCTGACCTGGCTGCAACGTTGGCCAGCAGGCCAGTGGCAGATAGCAAACTGCGACGTTGGACAAGGCGATTCGATGGTTATCAACCTTGGTAATCACCGCGCCATTGTTCTAGATGTTGGCCCTGATTCGGTATTGGAGGATCGATGTTTAAGGGCTCTAGGTGTTAATGAGATTCCGCTTATGATCCTTTCGCACTTTCACACCGACCATGTTGGTGGATTAAGCGGAGCGATTAACAACCGTGTTGTTTCACAGCTTTGGGTTAGCACAAATGCCGAACCTTTGATGGAGAGCGCACATGTTGCATCTCTTATGAAGGGTGTAGAGATTGTGATGCCGCAACGCCAATTTAGTGCACAAGTTGCACAGTTCACGATTAAAGTTTTATGGCCCGCAAGTGGCACACATGTATTTGCATCTATGCCCGGGGATGGTTCGGCAGTTAATAACTCCAGCATCGCCGTACTTATCGCCTCGAGTGATTTCACTCTATTCGCCGGCGGTGATATAGAGCCAGCTGTCCAACATGAGTTAGTCGGTGATTTCAACGGAGTGGATATTTATAAAGTCTCACACCATGGATCCAGATATCAGGACGAGGGGCTCATGGCCGCCCTTGATCCACAGGTCGCCGTAATCAGCGTGGGCGCCAAGAATGCATACGGACACCCGGCGCCACAGACCGTAGAGGCGCTGACTAGACTCGGGGCAGAAGTTGTTCGAACCGATATCAGCGGAGCACTAAGCATCACTGCAAAGGCCCATCAGATTAGAGTTCGTACAAGTAAGGGCCGGTTTAATCTCTTTCGATTGGGGTAGCGATATGAATGCCTTCTATCTCATCCTTGGCTCAGAGGGCGCGCTCTCAGATCGTGCGATTAATAAACTGACTGCGCAGTTCAAAGAGAGCAACTTCGAGATTACAAATCTCTTTGCCGCTGAAACTATCGTGGGCGATATCGCCGATGCCCTTGCGCCATCTCTATTTTCAGAGCGCCGCGCCTTGATTCTGCGTGATTTACAGGATCTACCCGAAGATAATCGCGAGGAGATAACGAGGTATTTAACTAGCCCCGATGAGACAATGACCGTTGTCTTTGTTCATAAAGGTGGCGTTAAAGGTAAAGCCTTACTTGATGCGATTAAGAGAGTTAAACCTGAAATAATTACCTGTGAGCCGTTAAAGAAAGAGGCTGAGAAGGAGGGCTTTGTTAGGGAGCTCTTTCTAGATATCGGGCGCAAAGCAACCTCTGGCGCTGTCAGTGCCTTAGTGGGTGCACTCGGCAGTGACATGCGCGAACTTCAAGCCGCTGTTTCGCAGATCGCCGCCGACGCGCCCGCTGGAGTAATCGATGAGGTAATGATCGATAAGTTTCATCAAGGTCGGATTGAAACAACTGGATTCGATGTCGCCGATGCAACTCTGGATGGCAACTTATCTGGGGCCTTAGTTGCACTTCGCAGCGCACTTGAAACCGGAACTGATCCAGTAATGATTACGAGTGCGATCGCTTCGGCGTTGCGCTCTCTTGCAAAGGTATCGGGTGCTAATCGTGGTACTAAATCCTTCGAATTAGCTGGCCAATTAGGTATGGCGCCATGGCAGATTGATAAGGCCCGTCGCCAACTTCATCGCTGGTCTCCCGCTGCCCTGGCAGATGCAGTGGGGGTTATCGCCACGGCCGATGCCGAGGTTAAAGGTGCGGCCAGTGATCCGATCTACGCTCTCGAAAAGGCTGTAACTCGCATCGCAACGCTTCAATCAGGGGTCGCGCGCGCAATTTGACCATAAGGGGCGCCCATCCGTACTCTTATCCTCTGCCCGCCGGCCATTTGAGCGGGCTTAATTGAACTGGAGTAAGACGTGTACGCAATCGTTAAAGCTGGCGGGCGCCAGGAAAAAGTCGCAGTTGGCGACACAGTCACCGTCGATCGTATGGACGCTGCTGTTGGTGCAACTGTCTCATTTCCTGCCCTATTGCTAGTAGATGGTGCAACTGTTACCACCGATGCAAAGAGCCTTGCCGCAGTGAAGGTAACTGGCGAAGTTCTTGAAGAGACAAAGGGTCCAAAGATCGACATCCTGCGTTACAAGAACAAGACAGGTCACCGTCGCCGCCAGGGCTTTCGTGCAAAGCTCACACGCGTAAAAATTACCGCCATCAACGGCGCGAAGTAAGGGGGGCACAGTAAATGGCAAGTAAGAAGGGTGTCTCCTCGACACGTAACGGTCGCGATTCAAATCCACAGTACCTCGGCATCAAGCGCTTTGCTGGACAGGAAGTAGATGCAGGCGAGATCTTGCTCCGCCAGCGCGGAACCCATTTTCACCCAGGCAAGAACGTAGGACGCGGTAAGGATGACACCCTATTTGCACTAGCTGCAGGTGCCGTTGAATTCGGCCGCGCTCGCGGACGTCGCGTAGTGAACGTGGTTCCGGCCGCTTAATTTAGGTTTCTCATACAAAAGAGCGAGCCGCGAATCGTGGCTCGCTCTTTTATTTGCTAGAAGGGAGTACACACCATGACAACTTTTGTTGATCGTGTAACTCTCTATGCAATCGCAGGCAAAGGCGGCGATGGCTGCGTCTCTGTTAAGCGCGAAAAATTTAAGCCACTGGGTGGACCAGATGGTGGAAATGGTGGACGCGGCGGAGATGTCGTTTTAGTTGTCGATCCATCGGTTACTACGCTCCTTGATTTTCACCATTCACCACACCGCAAAGCAACCTCCGGTCATCAAGGTTATGGCGATCGTAAAGATGGCTATCAGGGCGAGGATTTAATTCTCGGTGTTCCTAATGGAACAGTAATTTTTGATAGCAATGGTGAACAAATTGCAGATTTGATCGGTAACGGCACAGTATTTATCGCCGCCCAAGGTGGACATGGCGGCCTTGGCAACTTAGCTCTTGCATCATCAAAGCGTCGTGCACCTGGCTTTGCATTACTTGGTGAACCTGGCCAAGAGCGCACACTCTTACTCGAATTAAAATCCGTTGCAGATATCGCACTCGTTGGATATCCAAGCGCCGGTAAATCATCATTAATTGCCGCGATCTCAGCGGCGCGTCCAAAGATTGCGGATTACCCATTTACAACCCTTGTTCCAAACTTAGGTGTTGTTCAAGCAGGAGAGACACGTTTTACAGTCGCCGATGTTCCAGGGCTAATTCCAGGTGCAAGCCAAGGCAAGGGCTTGGGCCTTGAGTTTTTGCGTCACGTCGAGCGCTGTGTTGCATTAGTACATGTTCTCGATTGCGGAACCTTAGAGACCGATCGCAATCCAGTGAACGATCTTGAGATTATTGAAAACGAGCTCGCAATATACGGCGGCCTGGAAGATCGCGTGCGCATCATCGCCTTAAATAAAATCGATCTACCCGATGGTCAAGCTATGGCCGACATGGTCGCCGGTGAGCTCCGTGAGAAGGGCTATGAGGTCTATCCAGTATCAGCGGCATCGCGTGCTGGTTTGCAAGAGCTTACATATGCGATGGCACGTTTGATTCAAAAGGATCGCGCAGCGACCGTTATTGAAGAGCGCACACGAATTGTTCTGCGTCCAGTCGCCGTCGATGATTCAGGCTTTGCCGTTAAAGCAAATGCCGATGGCTCATTTACCGTGCGCGGTAAAAAAGTTGAGCGATGGGTTCGTCAAACTAACTTTAAAAACGCCGAGGCAATTGGCTACTTAGCCGATCGCTTGGCTCAGTTAGGTGTTGAAAAAGATCTCTTTAAAAAGGGTGCAGTCGCCGGCAGCGAGGTTCGAATCGGCGATGGCACCACTGAAGTTATCTTCGATTGGGAGCCAACGATCGAGGCAGGGGCTGAGCAATTAGCTGGCCATTTGCACCGTCGCGGTGAGGATTCACGTCTTGAATCAACGTGGACGCAGACTGAGCGCGTTGAAGATGTATTAAGCGATGATGAAATCGCCAAGCAGTGGGAGTACAACGTATCTGACCCTCACTCGCCTAAACTTTCACCACCGAATATTAATGAAGAGTTAGAGGATGGAGATGCCAAGTGAGCCGAGAGCAGATCACCTCTGCCAAGCGCATCGTCATCAAGATTGGGTCATCCTCTCTGACAGGTAAAGCCGGATCGCAATTAGATGAATCTGCAGTTGAAAAACTGGTCGCTGTTGTCGCTGCATGCAAAAAGCGTGGCGCCGAAGTCGTTGTGGTCTCATCGGGTGCGATCGCTGCAGGCCTTGCCCCACTAGGTCTTACTTCACGCCCTAAAGATTTAGCCACGCAACAGGCCGCGGCATCGGTTGGACAAGGTTTATTGATTGCTCGTTACACACAGAGTTTTGCTGCGTTCTCAATTACCGCATCTCAAGTATTGATTACCACTGAAGATATTGTGCGCCGTTCGCACTATAAAAATGCCCAGCGCACTCTGTATCGATTGCTGCAGTTAGGTGTTGTCCCAGTAATTAATGAAAATGACACAGTTGGCACGCAAGAGATCCGCTTTGGTGATAACGATCGCTTAGCTGCCCTCGTAGCATTACTCATTAGCGCCGATTTATTAGTTCTAGTTTCAGATATTGATGCACTTTATGACGCACCACCAAAACAGACCGGTGCAAAGGCGATTCACGAAGTTGCCAATATCGCAGAGATTGAAAATGTCGTACTTGGCGGCGCCGGTACCGCAGGTGTTGGTAGCGGGGGAATGGTTACTAAAGTCGAAGCTGCACGGATTGCAACCAACGCCGGGATTCCAATGCTATTAACCTCGCTGGCCGATGTTGATAAGACCATGAGTGGGGCTGAATTAGGTACGCATTTTCACGCACATGCCAACAAAACAACCTCACGGCTTTTGTGGCTAGCCCATGCAACGACAACGCAAGGCAAATTAGTTTTAGATGCTGGTGCGGTGAAGGCGATACTCGAGCGCGGAGTATCACTCCTGCCTGCAGGTGTTACTGCAGTGCATGGCGATTTCATTGCAGGTGATGCCGTTGAATTAGTTGGGCCAGATTCCAAGGTAATTGCGCGCGGTCTTGTGGCATTTGATAGCGATGAGATTCCAGTGATGCTTGGTCGATCAACAAAAGAGTTAGCCCAAGCCCTTGGGCCAGAGTACGAGCGCGAGCTAGTACACCGCGATGATTTGGTATTGATTTAAATGAGCGCGCAACTCCTCATCGAGCAGTTAGCCGATCGTGCGCGCCTGGCCTCACGTACTTTGAGTCTTGCCACCGGGGAAGAGCGCAAGGCGGCATTAATTGCGATCGCCGATGCAGTTGATGCTCGTAGCACCGAAATTATTGCTGCAAATGAAAAAGATATGGCGCGCGGGCGTGCCGCTGAATTAAATCCCTCATTATTAGATCGCTTGTTATTGACCCCAGAACGCGTGAAGGGCATTGCCGATGGTGCGCGTCACGTTGCAGCTTTAGAGGATCCACTCGGTAAGACACTGCGCGAATCGGTTTTGCCAAATGGAATCGAATTGAAACAGATCAGTGTTCCATTTGGAGTCATTGGGATGGTCTATGAGGCGCGTCCTAATGTCACCGTCGATGCAGCAGTTATTTTGTTGATGTCTGGAAATGCCGCACTGCTTCGTGGATCATCGAGTGCTGCCGATAGCAATCAAGTTCTAGTTAGCGTTATGCGTGATGCATTATCAACGACTGCGATTTCACCCGATGTCATTCAATTAGTACCTTCCAATGATCGCGAAACAGTAAAAGCTCTACTTCACGCCCGCGGAAAAGTAGATTTAGTTATCCCACGAGGAAGTGCATCACTTATCCGTATGGTCGTTGACGAGTCCACAGTTCCTACAATTGAAACTGGTGCAGGTGTCTGTCACGTCTATATCGATGAGTTTGCCGATCTTGCAAAGGCGATTCCAATTATTATTAACTCCAAGGTTCAACGACCAAGTGTGTGTAATGCAGCAGAGACTCTCTTAGTGCACAAAAGTATTGCCGATAAATTCTTACCTATTGCTATGAAAGCTCTTAATGAGGCGGGTGTGATCTTGCACTGTGATGCCGCCTCACTTGCCTTAGCCTCATCAATTCCAGCTAGCTTGGCTCTAGAGGAAAATTGGTCGACGGAGTACGGAGATTTAGAGATGAACGTTGCAATCGTTGATTCAGTCGATGCCGCTAGCGATCACATCGCTACCTACGGCACCAAGCACACCGAAGCTATCGTGACGGAAAATAAGCTCAATGCTGCACGCTTCATCGCACTCAGTGATTGCGCAGCCGTCATGGTCAATACTTCAACGCGCTTTACCGACGGTGAGCAGATGGGCTTTGGCGCTGAAATCGGGATTTCAAATCAAAAATTACACGCCCGTGGGCCGATGGGATTAGAGGCAATGACAACAACTACGTGGATTGTTACAGGAAATGGTCAGATTCGCAGTTAGTGCGCGGATTAATTAGACTCCACTCCCATGAGCAGCCTTTCGAGCGATGATGTCGCAAATCTTGCACGACTAGCGCGCATTCAGATGAGCGAAGAAGAGCTCGTAAGCTTTTCTAATGAATTCACCGTGATTCTGAATGCTGTTGCTCGAGTACAAGAAGTTGCTGGCGCCGACGTTGAACCGACATCACACCCACTACCACTTCGCAATGTTTTTCGCCCCGATGTAGTTGTCCCATCGTTTACTCCCAAAGAGGCACTCTCTGGTGCACCTGCGCAAGAGGAGTCACGTTTTCGTGTTCCGCAGATTCTCGGTGAAGAAGCATGATTCGTTTATCAGCCTCCGAAATGGCAGCAAAGCTTGCAAATGGTGAAACTACATCAGTTGAGTTAACTCAAGCTCATCTAGATCGCATCGCAGACGTTGATACCGATGTGCATGCATTTCTATTTGTTGATACCGAAGGAGCGCTTGCGCAAGCCGCAGCCGTTGATGCCAAGCGCGCCGCTGGTGCAAAGTTAGCGCCATTAGCTGGAGTTCCACTTGCATTAAAAGATGTCATGACACAAAAGGGTGTACCAACAACGGCCGGTTCAAAGATTCTCGAAGGTTGGCGCCCACCCTATGACTCAACGGTTGTTACACATCTAAAAAATAATGACATAGTTATTTTAGGTAAAACAAATATGGATGAGTTTGCAATGGGCTCATCAACTGAAAACTCGGCTTATGGTCCAACACATAACCCGTGGGATTTAACGAGAATTCCTGGTGGCTCCAGCGGCGGATCATCGGCTGCATTGGCAGCCTTTGAAGCACCACTTGCAATCGGTACCGACACAGGTGGATCGATTCGCCAACCGGCGGCCGTTACCGGGACAGTTGGAGTCAAACCAACATATGGCGGGGTTTCGCGCTTTGGTTTAATCGCATTTTCATCATCTCTTGATCAAGCAGGTCCTTGCGCGCGCAGCGTCTTAGATGCTGCACTCTTGCACGAGGCTATCGCCGGACATGATCCTAAAGATTCAACGAGTATTAATGCACCTGTGCCACAAGTAGTGGCTGCAGCAAACTCTGGGGATGTTAAAGGCATGAAGATCGGTGTTGTTAAAGAGCTCAACGGTGATGGTTACCAAAGCGGTGTACGTACTCGCTTTGAAGAATCATTAGAGTTACTGGCCGCAGCCGGTGCTGAAATCGTTGAAGTTTCAGCGCCTAACTTTGAGTACGCACTTGCCGCTTATTATTTAATCGCACCATCTGAGTGCTCATCTAACTTAGCTCGCTTCGATGCGATGCGTTATGGCCTGCGCGTTGGCGATGTCGACGGTGCATCGGCTGAGTCAGTAATGAATCTAACGCGCGAAGTCGGTTTTGGCCGTGAGGTAAAGCGCAGAATCATCCTAGGTACATATGCGCTCTCATCGGGTTATTACGATGCTTATTACGGCAGTGCGCAAAAAGTCCGAACGCTTATCACGCAAGATTTCAATAAAGCTTTTGAAAAGTGTGATGTGATGGTCTCACCTACATGTCCAACAACGGCATTTAAAATCGGAGAGAAATCCAACGATCCCATCGCGATGTATTTAAATGATATCGCAACGATCCCAGTGAATATGGCTGGAATTGGCGGAATGTCATTGCCTTCAGGTTTAGCACCTGAGGATGGACTGCCCGTCGGCTTCCAGATTATGGCACCGGCGATGGCCGATCAACGGATGTACTTAGTAGGGGCAGCACTTGAGGCCGCCCTTCTAACAAAGTGGGGCGCACCTTTGCTCTCACAAGCTCCGGTATTGGCTGGCAAATAAATGGCGCTTACATACGATGATGTCATTACCAAGTACGAACCAGTCCTTGGATTAGAAGTTCACGTTGAGTTAAATACTGAGTCAAAGATGTTTTGTGCTTGCAGCACAATATTTGGGGCTGAGCCTAATACACAGACATGTCCAGTGTGTTTGGCTCTACCGGGGGCGTTACCAACGGTTAATGAAAAGGCGATTGAATCTACAATAAAAATCGGCCTTGCCCTGAACTGCTCTATTGCACCCTTTAGCCGCTTTGCTCGCAAAAACTATTTCTACCCCGATATGCCCAAAAACTTTCAGATTTCACAGTATGACGAGCCGATCTGTATCAACGGCTATATCGATGTGGAGATCGAAACCGATGAAGGCCCAAAGGTTTTTCGCATTGAGATCGAGCGCGTACACATGGAGGAAGACACAGGTAAGTCATTACACGTGGGTGGTGCAACAGGGCGCATTCATGGCGCTGAATACTCATTGCTCGACTACAACCGTGCAGGGATTCCATTAGTTGAAATCGTCACCAAGATTGTTCCTGGAACAGGCAAATATGCACCAGAGGTAGCAAAGGCATACGTTGCAGAGCTTCGCGATATTTTGCGCTCACTCGGTGTCAGTGATGTGAAGATGGAGCAGGGCTCGCTGCGCTGCGATGCCAACGTCTCACTGCGTTTAATCGGCGCCCAAACTCTCGGTACTCGAAGTGAGACAAAAAACGTTAACTCGCTTCGCTCTGTCGAGCGCGCGATTCGTGGTGAAATGATTCGCCATGCCGAGCTATTAAATAAGGGAGAACGAGTTGTTCAAGAGACACGTCACTTCCAAGAAGAGACTGGTTTAACTCGCTCTGGCCGTTCAAAGGAACAAGCTGAGGATTACCGTTATTTCCCAGAACCAGATCTAGTCCCAGTAGCACCGGATGCTGCATGGATTGAAACTCTTCGCGCAGCTCTGCCAGAGCGTCCTTCGATTCACCGTAAGCGCTTACAACAGGCCTGGGCAGTTCCCGATAAGGAAATGGCGGCGATGATTAACGCCGATGTTTTAAATATAGTAGAGGCAACGGTTAATTTAGGTGCAGATCCAACTAAGGCACGTAGTTGGTGGCTCGGGGAGATTTCACGCATTGCAAATGATAAAGAGGTGGCAATTGCAGCTCTGGCAATTACACCGACCGATGTTGCCGAAATCGTGGCCTTAGTCAATGCAGGAGAGCTCACCGATAAGTTAGCGCGTCAAGTAATTGAAGGCGTCATTGCAGGCGAGGGAAAGCCAGTAGTGGTAATTGCCGCCCGCGGAATTAAAGTTGTTAATGATGATGGCGCACTCATGGCTGCGATTGAAAAGGTATGTGGCGAGCAACCAGAGACTGCGCAAAAAGTTCGCGATGGTCACCTGCCTGCAGCTGGTGCCTTAATTGGCGCTGTAATGAAAGAGACAAAGGGCCAAGCCGATGCCGCGCGTGTGCGAGAGCTTCTACTTGGCCACTTAGGTCAGTTATAAAGTTAGACTCTGAGCCTATGTCCACGATGAAACCGCGCTCCGGATTAGTTACCGATGGAATGGAGCGCGCACCTGCACGCGGAATGTTGCGTGCAGTCGGAATGGGTGACGATGATTGGGTTAAACCACAAATCGGTATCGCATCATCGTGGAATGAAATCACACCATGTAATTTATCTCTAGACCGTCTAGCTAAAGCATCACGCCAAGGTGTTATCGATGCCGGTGGATTTCCCATGCAGTTCGGCACGATTTCAGTCTCTGATGCAATCTCGATGGGCCACGAAGGCATGCACTTCTCACTCGTTTCACGTGAAATTATCGCCGACTCAGTTGAAACGGTCATGCAGGCCGAACGTCTGGATGGAATGGTTACTTTTGCAGGTTGTGATAAATCACTTCCTGGGATGATGATGGCGGCGGCACGTATCGATGTTGCAAGTGTTTTTGTTTATGCAGGTTCAACTCTGCCAGGACAAGTTGATGGAAAAGATGTCACGATTATCGATGCATTTGAAGCAGTAGGTGCATGTGCCCGTGGGTTAATTACACAAGAGCGCGTAGATCAAATTGAGCGCGCAATCTGCCCCGGCGAAGGCGCATGTGGTGGAATGTATACGGCTAACACGATGGCAAGCATTGGTGAAGCAATTGGTTTATCACTTCCGGGTTCTGCTGCGCCTCCTGCAGTTGATCGCCGGCGCGATGCCTTTGCCGTTCAATCAGGGGCCGCCGTTGTCGAACTCATTCGTGCAGGAATAACAACGCGCGATATTTTGACTAAGCAAGCATTTGAAAATGCAATCACAATTTTGATGGCACTCGGCGGTTCAACGAATGCGGTTCTGCATCTACTTGCGATCGCACATGAGGCCGATGTGGATTTGACACTCAATGACTTCCATCGTATTGGTTCTAAAGTTCCACTACTAGGGGACTTAAAACCATTTGGCCGATTTGTCATGAGTGACATGGATAAAATCGGTGGAGTCCCAGTTGTTCTTAAAGCTCTACTTGATGCGAAGATGTTGCATGGAGATGTTTTAACAGTGACTGGAAAGACGATGGCTGAAAACTTAGCCGAGATCAATCCACCCGATCCAGATGGCGAAATCCTGCGCGCATCATCTAAGCCACTTTCTACCGATGTTGGAATCACAATTTTAGGAGGCTCCCTTGCACCAGAGGGCGCAGTCTGTAAGACGGCAGGAATCGGCATCGAATCATTTGAAGGGCCTGCGCGAGTATTCGAGCGTGAACAATCGGCGATGGAGGCCCTTGAAAACGGAACGATTCAAGCCGGTGATGTTGTAGTTATTCGCTACGAAGGTCCTAAGGGCGGACCTGGAATGCGCGAGATGTTAATGATTACTGGTGCCATCAAAGGTGCAGGTCTTGGTAAGACAACTCTGCTTCTTACCGATGGACGATTCTCAGGTGGATCAACGGGCCTATGTGTTGGTCACGTTGCACCAGAGGCCGTCGATGGCGGACCAATTGCATTTGTTAAAGATGGCGATATTGTGAGAATCGATATCACTAATCGAACGATGGATTTATTAGTCGATGAGGCAGAGCTAGCGGCCCGCAAAGTTGGCTGGAGGCCATTGACCCACAAATACACCCGCGGAGTCCTGCATAAATACTCCAAGCTGGTGGGCTCGGCATCTAAGGGCGCAGTCTGCGACTAAATCTGTTCAAATGATGAGATGGCCATCTCACGCCTTGACTCAAATCAAAAGCTGTTGGAGAATATGGAGATGTTTACAATGAAGCCAAGCTCATTAATGAAGTCAGTGGTGATTTAAAAGCGCGTGATCTAGCAGTTCGATCGCGCGCTACCCTCAGTTAATCTGAGGGTTTTTTCGTTTAATAGCCACTACCAACTACCGAGAATGGAAGGAGATGGAAATGAGTCAGATGAATGGAGCCAGTGCACTCGTCGCATCGCTCGAGGCCGCTGGCGTCGATGTGATGTTTGGAATTCCAGGCGGTGCAATCTTGCCGGCTTACGATCCAATCTTCTCTAGCTCAATCCGTCACATTCTTGTGCGCCATGAGCAAGGCGCAGGACACGCTGCAACTGGCTATGCCCAAGTAACCGGACGTGTAGGTGTCTGCATTGCAACATCTGGCCCAGGGGCTACAAATCTTGTTACACCATTAGCCGATGCGGCAATGGACTCTGTTCCAGTCGTAGCGATTACCGGTCAAGTTCCCTCCGTTGCAATTGGGACGGATGCCTTTCAAGAGGCCGATATCCGTGGCATTACGATGCCATTTGCTAAACATAATTATTTAATCACCGATCCTGCCGATATCCCACGCGCAATCGCCGAAGCTTTCCATATCGCCAGCACAGGCCGTCCTGGCCCTGTGTTAGTAGATATCGCCAAAGATGCGCTGCAGAAAATGACAGATTTTAAATATCCCACATCGGTTTCGCTAAAGGGCTACCAACCTAAAGGTGCTCCAGATGCACAAGCCGTTATCGATGCAGCAGATTTAATCGCACAGTCGAGCAAACCTGTTTTCTATGTCGGCGGCGGCGCAATTAAGGCAAATGCAAATCGCGAATTACTCGAGCTCGCACAGTTACTAGGCGCACCAGTTGTTACAACGCTTATGGCGCGCGGTGCTTTTCCAGATAGCCATCCACTTAACCTTGGAATGCCTGGAATGCACGGAACTGTTTCTGCAGTCACGGCGCTTCAAAAGGCCGATTTATTAATAACACTCGGGGCGCGCTTTGATGATCGCGTAACTGGAAAACTTTCAACATTTGCAGTTAACGCAAAGGTTATTCACGCCGATGTTGATCCAGCAGAAATCGGTAAGAACCGCTTTGCCGATGTTGCCGTTCTTGGGGATTTACGACTCACGATTGCAGCCTTGATTCCGGTATTAAAGGCAGCTCTTGCTAAAACCCGTCCAGATTTAACTGCCTGGCTGCACCAAATGAACTCACTTAAGGCGGCATATCCATTGGGTTATGACATGCCTGAAGATGGTTCGCTATCACCACAATATGTAATCGAGCGCTTAGGAAAAATCTCTGGCCCCGAAACAATTTTTGCAGCAGGTGTTGGTCAACATCAGATGTGGGCCTCACAGTTTGTCTCTTTTGAAAACCCACGCACCTGGTTGAACTCTGGTGGCCTTGGCACGATGGGCTATGCAGTCCCTGCTGCAATGGGTGCCAAAGTTGGAGCACCTGATACAACAGTGTGGGCAATCGATGGCGATGGCTGTTTCCAGATGACTAATCAAGAGTTAGTAACATGTGCGCTCAATAATATTCCAATCAAGGTTGCCATCATTAACAATGAATCACTCGGTATGGTCCGTCAATGGCAGACGCTTTTCTATGAGGGTCGTTATTCAAATACCAACCTAGATTCAAAGCGTGTACCAAACTTTCCAATGTTGGCAGAGGCAATGGGCTGTGTAGGTTTAAGTTGTGATCGCCCAGAAGATGTAGATGCAACAATTGAAAAAGCAATGAGTATTAATGATCAACCCGTGGTAGTTGATTTCCGAGTCAATCGCGATGCGATGGTGTGGCCAATGGTCGCAGCTGGAACATCCAATGACAACATCATGATCGCGCGAGAGACCGCGCCCGACTGGGATTCACAGGAGTTATAAAAATGGCCCAACACACCCTCGAAGTCATCGTCGAAAACTCACCTGGCGTTTTGGCCCGCGTCGCCGGCCTTTTTTCCCGCCGCGCATACAACATTGAGCGCCTATCTGTTGGTCCGACCAGTAACCCCGAGACCTCTAAAATGGAGATCGTGGTTAACCTAGATGGCCACGCCCTTGAGCAGGTAATAGCTCAGCTCGATAAGTTGATCAACGTCCTTTCTATCAAGGAAATACTTCCACATAGCGCAGTACCAACCGTTCACGACACTCAACCCGATTACCAGAACTAAGGAGAAATACCGTGGCAGCAACGATGTATCACGAAGCCGATGCCGATCTATCCATCATCCAGGGTCGCAAAGTCGCGATCATCGGTTACGGTTCACAGGGACATGCACACACGCTTAACTTGCGCGATAGCGGTGTCGATGTTCGCGTTGGATTAAAGGATGGTTCACCATCAAAGGCAAAGGCAGAGGCCGAAGGCTTGCGCGTTGTTAGCGTTGCCGAAGCGGTAAAAGAGGCAACGGTCATCATGATCTTGGCCCCTGATCACCTTCAGCGCCATATCTATACCGATTCAATTCTGCCAAATCTTAAAGATGGCGATGCGTTGTTCTTTGGTCACGGCTTTAATATCCGCTTTGGTTACATCAAGCCAAGTACAAACGTTGATGTCTGCATGGTTGCACCTAAGGGCCCAGGACATTTAGTACGCCGCGAATATGCCGCAGGTCGCGGAGTTCCAGTTATCGTTGCAGTAGAACAGGATTCAACTGGAAGTGCGTGGCCATTAACACTTTCATACGCTAAAGCAATCGGTGGATTGCGCGCTGGGGGAATTCTGACGACATTTACCGAAGAGACAGAGACCGATCTATTTGGTGAGCAGTCTGTTCTATGTGGCGGTGCCTCACAGCTAGTTATGTATGGCTTTGAAGTTCTAACAGAGGCGGGTTACCAGCCAGAGGTTGCGTACTTCGAGTGCCTGCACGAGCTTAAATTAATTGTAGATTTAATGTACGAAGGTGGAATCGCAAAGCAGCGCTGGTCAGTATCTGATACTGCCGAGTTCGGCGACTATGTTTCTGGTCCACGTGTTATCGATCCGCATGTAAAAGAGAACATGAAGGCCGTCCTTGCCGATATTCAAAGCGGAGTTTTTGCTAAGCGCTTTATCGATGACCAAGAGGCTGGCGGCATTGAGTTTAAGACGCTTCGGGCTAAGGGCGAAGTTCATCCAATCGAGGCCGTTGGCCGCGAACTTCGCAAGATGTTCTCATGGATGAAGCAGTCAAAGGCCGATGATTACAAAGAGGGCAGTGTGGCGCGTGGCTAAACCCGTTGTACTAATCGCAGAAGAGTTAAGCCCGGCAACGCTAGATGCCCTTGGTCCAGATTTCGACGTCATTAACTGCGACGGAGCAAATCGCGCCGTTGTCATGGTGGACTAATGAAAACTATTAAATTAGCGGTCATCGCCGGAGATGGAATCGGACCTGAAGTAGTTAACGAGGGTCTTAAAGTTCTAGATGCTGTTTCAAAAAAGTATGGTGTAACTTTTAGCAAGACGCCCTACGATTTAGGCGCGGGCTTCTGGCATCGCACTGGAGAAGTCCTACCTGATGCAACCTTGGCCGAGATTGCAAAGGCAGATGTCATTTTGCTAGGAGCAGTCGGGGATCCAACAGTGCCAAGCGGAGTTCTAGAGCGCGGACTTTTATTAAAGCTGCGCTTTGCCTTCGATCACTATATTAATTTGCGGCCTGCGCGATTGATGCCAGGGGTTATTGGTCCGCTTGCAACGAAGGCTCCTATCGATTTTGTTGTTGTGCGTGAAGGCACCGAGGGTCCATACGTTGGAGCTGGCGGAGTTTTAGCTGAAGGCACCGATACCGAAATCGCAACGGAGGAGAGTCTTAATACTCGCCGTGGCGCCGAGCGGGTAATCCGTTATGCCTTCGAGCGTGCATTAAAGCGCGATCGCAAGAAGCTAACACTTGTGCACAAGAATAATGTATTAACTCGAGCTGGTGGATTATGGACGCGTACTTTTAACGAAGTTGCTAAAGAGTATCCAACTGTGACAACTGATTACTTACACGTGGATGCTGCATCGATGTTCTTTGTCACCAACCCAGAGCGCTTTGATGTTGTAGTAACCGACAATTTATTTGGCGACATTTTGACCGATATCGCCGCTGCAATCTGTGGCGGTATTGGCCTTGCCGCATCTGGCAATATCAATCCAACAGGTAAGTTCCCATCGATGTTTGAACCTGTTCATGGCTCAGCCCCAGATATCGCTGGAAAGAATATCGCCGATCCAACGGCTACTGTCATGTCAGTTGCGATGATGCTCGATCACTTAGGTTTTAGCGATGCTGCCCGCGATATTGAGCGCGCAGTTGCATCTGATCTATTAGCTCGTGGCGATAAGAAGCGAAGCACAAATGAAATCGGAGATGCGCTCGTCGCAGCGTTATAAACCATGAAAATTACTCTCAATCCCAATGCCAAAGATGCTGCTACGCGAGATGCGCTGGTAGCCGAAGGTGGTTTTGGTAAGTACTACACCGACCATATGGTTGTGTGTGAGTGGAGCGAAAAAGATGGTTGGAGCGAGCCAGAGTTAAAGCCTTATGGTCCAATCTCACTTGATCCAGCAACGGCGGTTTTTCATTACGGACAGGAAATCTTTGAGGGTTTAAAGGCTTATCGCCAATCTAATGGAGAAATCGCACTTTTTCGCCCCGAGGCAAATGCAAAGCGCTTTGCAAAATCTGCGGCACGTTTAGCTTTGCCAGAGATGTCGCAGGCTCTCTTTCTTGAAAGTATTGAAACTTTAATTAAACAAGATGCGGCCTGGGTGCCAAATAAAGTTGGCGAGTCTCTTTACTTGCGACCATTCATGTTTGCAACCGAAGTTGGTTTGGGTGTTCGACCATCAAATAAGGCTACTTACATGCTTATCGCAACACCTGCCGGTGCCTACTTTGATCCAACTAAGGCCGTCTCTGTATGGATCTCAACTGAATATGTTCGCGCAGCAATCGGTGGAACCGGTGAGGTAAAGTGCGGTGGAAACTACGCAGCTTCCCTCGTTGCGCAAAAAGCTGCACTTAAAGAGGGCTGTGATCAAGTTGTGTGGATCGATGCCAAAGAGCGTAAATGGGTTGAAGAGATGGGTGGCATGAACC
The DNA here is from genome assembly GCA_009691145.1 of Candidatus Planktophila sp. GTDB lineage: Bacteria > Actinomycetota > Actinomycetes > Nanopelagicales > Nanopelagicaceae > Planktophila. Next base: position 33,999 of record SHVG01000002.1, read on the forward strand.
TTTACTTTGTCAAAGGTAGTGGTGCCAATGCAACTGTAGTTACACCAAAGCTCACTGGAACTTTGCTTCCAGGGATCACCCGTGATTCGATTTTATCTGTGGCAAGAGACCTCGGTTATAAATCCGAAGAGGTAATGCTCAGCATTGATGATTGGCGCGACGGCGTTGCCAGCGGTGAAATCACGGAAATCTTTGCATGCGGTACCGCGGCCGTTGTTTCACCAGTGGGCCAAGCAAAGAGCGTTATGGGTACATGGGTAACAGGCGATGGTCAGCCAGGTCCAATCACGATGCAGATTCGCAATCACTTACTGGGTATGCAGCACGGCACAGTTGTCGATACACATAACTGGATCAAAAAGGTCTGCTAATGCCAGTATCAGATGCCTTTCATATCTATGACACCACCTTGCGCGATGGCGCGCAGCAAGAGGGCCTAAATCTCTCCGTCCATGACAAGTTAGCAATCGCACGACATTTAGATGATCTAGGCGTTGGCTTTATTGAAGGTGGTTGGCCAGGGGCAAACCCTAAGGACACTGAGTTCTTTGCCCGCGCTAAGAAAGAGCTTGTTTTAAAGAATGCAACCTTCGTCGCATTCGGTGCAACACGGCGTCCAAACGTCAAAGCTGCCGATGATCTTCTCCTTGGTGCCCTGCGTGATTCTGGTGCCCCAGCAGTAACTTTGGTAGCTAAAGCATTTGATCGCCACGTTGATTTAGCGCTTAAAACATCCTTAGATGAAAACCTTGCAATGATCCGTGACTCAGTCACACACTTAATTGCCGAAGGCCAACGTGTATTTCTAGATGCCGAGCACTTTTTTGATGGCTATCGCAGCAACCGCGCATACGCCCTCGAGGTCGTACGCGTTGCAGCCGAAGCCGGTGCCGATGTAGTTGCCTTGTGCGATACCAACGGCGGAATGTTGCCCGATGAGTTATCACAAGTTGTCCACGATGTTCTGGCTTCAAGTTCTGCTCGTTTAGGTATTCACTGCCACAATGACACAGGATGCGCCGTTGCAAACTCGATGGCCGCCGTTGCAGCCGGTGTCACACATGTGCAGGGCACACTCAATGGCTATGGCGAACGCACAGGAAATGCCGATTTAGTCACCATCATCGCCAACTTAGAGTTAAAGAAAAAGCAACTTGTGCTACCAAAGAACGCACTGCAAGAGGCCTTTAGAATCTCCCATGCCATCGCTGATGTGACAAATGTTTCTTCGAGTGCGCGCCAACCTTACGTTGGCGTATCGGCCTTTGCTCACAAAGCAGGTCTACATGCAAGTGCAATTAAAGTAGATCCATCTCTGTATCAACATGAAGATCCAGAATCTGTCGGAAACGATATGCGCATGTTGGTGAGCGATATGGCCGGTCGTGCTTCGATTGAGTTAAAGTCACAAGAGCTTGGAGTTAATCTTGGTGGAGATAAAGCGCTCATTGGGCGCATCGTTGATCGCGTAAAAGATATGGAGTCGCGTGGCTTTACCTTTGAAGCAGCCGATGCCTCCTTCGAACTATTAGTTCACGAAGAGATGAGTGGAAAGCGTCCCTCCTTCTTTACTATTGAGCACTGGCTAACAACTGTAGAGCGTGCCGAAGATCAAAGTATTATGACTAAGGCCGAGGTCACCGTAGTTGCAATGGGAAAGAAAATTATCTGCGGCGGCACAGGTAACGGCCCCGTCAACGCCTTTGATAACGCACTGCGCACAGGATTAAGGCAGTTATACCCAGAGCTTGAGGTTCTAGAGCTCACCGATTACAAAGTGCGCATCCTTGAGGGGCGCTTAGGTACTGGTGCTATTACACGTGTATTAGTTGAAACAAGTGATGGCAAGGGCGAATGGAACACCGTAGGAGTTCATGAAAACGTTATTGCAGCATCTGCTATGGCGCTAGAGGATGCATTGACCTTCGGACTTCTACGTCAGGGACGCAAACCCGAGTAAAGTTTCACCCGTGAGCGAAAACTTCGAAAAGCTACTGACCGCTTTTCAACGCCACTTAGAGGTCGAACGCAACCTTTCTGTTCATACAATCCGTGCCTACATGGGGGATTTAACCTCGCTGCTTGAACACCTGGAAAAACTGGGCTTAAGCGATATCTCTGTACTCGAACTTTCGCATCTGCGCTCCTGGCTGGCCAACCAAGCGGTAAAAGGAGGCGCGCGGACCACGCTTTCGCGCCGGGCAGTTTCAGTTCGCTTGTTTACTAAGTGGGCCTTAAAAAATAACTACATCGCAAGTGATGTTGGTGCAACTCTTGCAACACCAAAGGGACATCGCACATTGCCCGATGTATTAGATGTTAATAATGCACAGTTGGCAATGGATTCAATGGCAACTAGGGCGGCAGAGCAGGAAAGCCCAATTTCACTGCGTGATGTTGCGATGCTAGAGGTTTTGTATGCAACTGGTGCGCGCGTGGGCGAGCTCTGCGGTTTAGATATTGCCGATATCGATTACAACCGAAACACAATTCGAGTTTTAGGTAAGGGAAATAAAGAGCGCGTAATACCGATGGGCAAGCCAGCTATTAAAGCCTTGCAGCTCTGGTTGAAGGATGGGCGTGATGGGCTAGTGACTAGCCAATCGGCTAACGCTGTCTTTCTCGGTGCGCGGGGTAAGCGCATAGATCAGCGCACTGTGCGTACCGTTGTCTATGAAGCCTTATCTGCGATTGAGGGCATCGAACGGATGGGCCCACATGCACTACGACATTCGGCGGCAACGCATTTATTAGAAGGTGGTGCCGACCTGCGCACTGTGCAAGAGATCTTGGGCCATGCATCCCTTGCTACAACACAAATCTATACGCACGTTTCAACTGCCCGTCTGCAAAAAGTATTCAAACAGGCGCACCCACGCGCATGAACTCTTCGATTGTAGTTATACCTACTTATAACGAGGTTGAAAGCATTCCTTCGTTGCTAGATGCACTCAAAGTATTGCCGTTAGATATTTTGGTGATCGATGATGGCTCACCCGATGGCACGGCCAAAGTATGTATAGCCCACGGCGTTGAAGTAATCTCTCGCAGCGGCAAAATGGGATTGGGCAGTGCCTATCGCACCGGTTTTGCGATCGCACTCGATCGTGGCTATTCCAATGTTATTGAGATGGATGCCGATGGATCTCACCAAGTCAGTGATTTAGTAAGGATGATGGAGTGGATCGGCACAAGTGATCTATTAATTGGTTCGCGTTGGGTGGCCGATGGCGCAATTGAAAACTGGAGCAAGTTCCGTGAGTATCTATCCAAAGGCGCTAATGCCTATGCCAATGCGCTCTTATCCCTTGGTATTGCAGACACAACATCGGGTTTTCGAATCTATAGCGCCGAGCTATTAAAGAAAATGGATATCGCAACGATTAAGAGTGAGGGCTACTGCTTTCAAATAGAGATGACGCGGCGGGCTATCGCACGCGGGGGATCGCTCGGGGAGATACCTATTACCTTTATCGAGCGCACACATGGGATGAGCAAAATGTCCTTTCTAATCGCGCTGGAGGCCATCCTTCGCATCACTTCCTGGGGCCTTTTACGCCTAATCGGGCGGTAAAGAAGAGCTCATAGCTACAGGTAGAATTTCGCCTGCACCATTGAAGTAATTCAGCGGTGACATCTCAGCACTGCCTTGGCCTAAAAAACCAGGTGAATCATCTCGGTCCGTTTATTCGGTCGATGAATCTCAGTGCGACGGGCCCAACAAACGTTAGGCCACAACCGAGCGGGTTTTTTGCGGGTGCGCATTAAATCTATGAAGGAGTAAACCTGCCATGGCAGTTGTAACAATGCGAGAGCTCCTCGACAGTGGAGTCCACTTCGGACACCAGACTCGTCGATGGAATCCAAAGATGAAGCGCTTCATTTTCACCGAGCGCAACGGCATCTACATTATCGATATCCAGCAATCACTTGCGCTCATTGATAGTGCATATGAGTTCGTAAAGGACACGGTCGCCAAAGGCGGTCACATTTTATTTGTTGGAACAAAGAAGCAGGCACATGAGCCGATCATGCAGCAGGCTGCACGCGTTGGTATGCCAACCGTCACCGAGCGCTGGTTAGGTGGAATGCTTACTAACTTCCCAACTGTCTACAAGCGTGTTCAGCGCCTTAAGGAGCTAGAGGCTCTTGAGAACACCAATGATCTTCTTCTGACAAAGAAGGAGCTCTTAATGCTTCGTCGCGAACGCGAAAAACTATTTAAGAATCTTGATGGCATCCGTCACATGACGAAGTTGCCTTCAGCGATTTGGGTAGTCGATACCAAGAAAGAGCACTTAGCTGTTCAAGAGGCTAAGAAGCTAGGCATTCCAGTTATTGCCATCTTGGATACAAACTGCGATCCAGATGAAGTTGATTACAAGATTCCAGGTAACGATGATGCAATCCGTTCAATCGCTCTGCTGACACGCGTTATCACCGATGCAATTGTTGCCGGTCTTGCCGCACGCTCTGCAAACGTCAAGGAAGAGGCAAAGTCTGATGCCCCAGCAGAAGTTGCAGCCGGTGAGCCAATGGCTGACTGGGAGAAAGAGATCGCTGCAGTATCCGAGCCATTAGTTGAAACCCCAGCGCCAGTAGAAGGAGAGTAATTACTATGGCTGCATATACAGCTGCCGATGTAAAGAGACTTCGCGAAACAACTGCTGCTGGAATGCTTGATTGCAAGAAGGCACTCGATGAAGCAGAGGGCGATTACGACAAGGCCATTGATTTAATCCGTGTTAAGGGGCTCAAAGGAGTCACAAAGCGCGAAGGCCGCCTGACAACTAATGGTGCAGTTGTTGCAAAGGTTGAGGGCAACCTCGGCGTAATGCTCGAACTTAACTGCGAAACAGATTTCGTTGCCAAGGGCGATCGCTTTGTGGCTCTTGCCGATGAGCTTTTAGCTCATCTACAAAATGCGCAATCAGATTCAGTCGAAGCATTTCTTGCATCGACTATGGCCAACGCAAGCACTGTTCAATCAGTTGTTGATGAGGCTAATGCAATGCTGGGAGAGAAGATTGAAGTTCGCCGCATTGCAGTTCTAAAAGACTCACCAGTTGGCATTTACCTACACCGCACAAGTCCAGATTTGCCACCGCAGGTCGGCGTACTTGTTCAGTTAGCCAAAGAGGCAGGCGAAGTTGGAAAAGATATAGCCCAGCACATTGCAGCCTTTGCACCACAGTTCGTTAACCGTGAAGATGTTCCTGCAGATCTGATTGAAAATGAGCGACGCATCGCCCACGAAACTGCGATTGAAGAGGGTAAGCCTGAGGCCTCCCTTCTAAAAATCGTTGAGGGTCGCGTCACTAGCTTCGTTAAGGAAGTCTCACTTATCGAGCAGTCATTTGCTAAAGATGCCAAGAAGACCGTTAAGCAGATTCTCGATGAGGCAGGAACGGCCGTTAAGGCCTTCCATCGCTTCCGCGTGGGTCAGTAAGCTTCTAGGATCCAACGCCTAAGATTTAACTAACGAACTACTAGTTTAAAAGGAGTACTCATGCCCGGTACACGAGGAGCATATCGGCGGGTGCTCCTTAAACTCTCTGGTGAAGTCTTTGGTGGCGCTAAAGGCATCGGTGTTGATCCCGATGTTGTACAAGATATTGCAAAGCAGATCGCCGACGTTGCGCGTACTGGCGTACAAGTTGCCATAGTTGTCGGTGGCGGTAATTATTTCCGTGGTGCCGAGCTACAACAGCGGGGAATGGATCGCTCTCGCGCCGATTACATGGGAATGCTTGGAACGGTCATGAACTGTTTAGCACTCCAGGATTTTCTTGAAAAAGAGGGGATTCAAACCCGCGTACAGACTGCGATCACAATGGGCCAAGTCGCCGAGCCATATGTTCCACTGCGTGCGATCCGCCACCTAGAAAAGGGTCGCGTCGTAATCTTTGGTGCAGGTGCTGGAATGCCGTACTTCACGACCGATACGGTTGCCGCCCAGCGCGCACTTGAAATTGGGGCAGAGGCTCTTCTTCTTGCAAAGAGTGGCGTCGATGGTGTCTACAGCGCAGATCCCAAGAAGGATGCAAAGGCTACTAAGTACGAGAGTATCTCTTACGACGATGTCTTATCGAAATCCCTAGCCGTGGCCGATGCAGCAGCCTTCGCCTTATGCCGCGAAAACAAACTACCGATAGTTGTCTTTGATTTGATGAAGAATGGAAATATTGGCCGTGCAGTGCGCGGTGAAATGATCGGAACCTTGGTCGCTTAAGCGATTAAGGCCGGGAAAAAAGGAGCAACGATGTCGGATGTAGCAAGCGTTCTTAAAGACGCTAATACCAGGATGAGCAAAGCGGTAGAAGTAGCAAAGGATGATTTTGCATCGATCCGAACCGGCCGTGCCCATCCATCTCTCTTTAATAAGATTATGGTCGACTACTACGGCACCTATACAGCGCTCTCACAACTTGCATCCATTCAAGTTCCAGAGGTTCGCATGGCCACTATTGCCCCTTTCGATAAGAGCGCAATGCTCAATATTGAAAAGGCGATTCGGGACTCAGATCTAGGCGTAAACCCATCCAGTGATGGCTCCCTTATCCGCATCAACTTTCCGCAGCTAACCGAAGAGCGACGCAAGGAGTACATCAAGGTAGTAAAGAGCAAGGCCGAGGATTCAAAGATTTCTATGCGCAATATCCGCCGTGCAGCTAAAGAGGCGATTGAAAAGATGGAAAAAGATGGCGATGTTGGTAAAGACGATGTATCACGCGGTGAAAAAGAGTTAGAGAAAATTACATCTGATCATGTAGCCAAAATCGATGAGATGTTTAAGCACAAGGAGACTGAACTCCTAGAAATCTAAGGAGTTTTAACTCTATGTCTGATATTCATTCGATAAACGAGGCGATCAATAAGCGGGCCGGGCGAAAGCTATTGCCCTCAATTGCCGTCTCCTTATCTCTAGTTGCCCTAATCTGGTTCGCCCTTGCCTACCACCGCGAAATCTTTGCCGTAGTCGTTGCCGTGGCAGTACTGCTGGGCATCCGCGAAATCGTGCGCGCCTTTAGTGCCGGCGGTATCTACATCTCGTCTGTGGGCTTAATGATCGCCGCCCTTGCACTCTCATATGCGACATGGAACGGTGGGATAGCAGGCTTAGCTGTAGCAACGGCGATTGCGATTCCAGTTCTGCTTATTCAACTTTTGACTAAAGGCCCCGAAGGTTTTGTAGCCAGCGCAACGGCCACAACCTTTTCACTTCTCTACCTGCCTTTTCTCGGTGGGTTTTTAATTCTTCTAGGACGCACCAGCACTGGTTTAGAGCGTGTAATGACCTTCGTTGTCCTAGTGGGCTGCAACGACACTTTCGGTTACATCGTCGGCGTCTTAATAGGCAAGCATCCATTGGCACTAAAGATCTCACCTAAAAAGAGCTGGGAGGGTTTAATCGGCTCGCTCGTTTTCACCGTTATAGGTGGCATCCTGGCATTTAAATACATCATGGGGATGCACTGGTGGATTGGTGCAGTCGTTGGATTAATAATTGTCTTTACTGCAACATGTGGTGACTTAATTGAGAGCGCGATGAAGCGGGATTTAGCCCTTAAAGATATGGGCTCTCTACTGCCCGGTCATGGTGGCATGCTCGATCGCTTGGACTCTGTTTTAATCTCGGCACCAGCGCTATGGCTAGTCCTTGAGTTAGTGAAAGCTTGGTTATGAGCCTTCCTGAAATTAAATTAGTCTTTGACGACCCCGTTCAGCGCAAGAAAGTACCTAAGCATTTAGCGGATTATTCACCCGAAGAGCGTCGTGATGTTGCAAAGGCGTTGGGTTTTCCGGCATTTAGAGCCACACAAGTTTCGACACATTATTTTGCGCATTTATCTGATGACCCACAGACGTGGAGCGATATCCCAGCGCAGATGCGCCAGAGTATCGCCGATCAATTAACTCCAAAACTTATCGAGCTCGTGCGATCGGTCAGCTGTGATGCCGGCACGACTCGCAAAGATTTATGGAAGCTACATGATGGCGTCTTAGTTGAGAGCGTTTTAATGCGCTACACCGATCGCGTCACGGTATGTATCTCATCGCAAGCCGGCTGCGGCATGAACTGCCCATTCTGTGCAACGGGCCAAGCTGGATTAACACGTAATTTATCCGCGGGTGAAATTACCGAACAGATAGTTGCAGCAGCTCGTGCCTGCGCCAATGGCGAGTTACCGGGTGGTCCAATCAGACTTTCCAACATAGTCTTTATGGGAATGGGTGAACCCCTTGCTAACTACAACGCCGTCATGCGCTCGGTGCGAAACATTACAGATCCAAATCCAGATGGATTAGGCATTAGTGCGCGCTCGGTGACTGTTTCCACCGTAGGCCTAGTTAATGGAATTGAAAAACTTACCGAAGAGGGCATCGCAGTTACGTTGGCCGTCTCACTTCATACCCCCGATGACGAGCTGCGCGATACTTTGGTACCGATTAATTCGCGTTGGAATATTAAAGAGGTCTTGGCCGCAGCCGATGGATATGAAAAGCGCACGGGCCGGAGATATTCCATTGAATACGCCCTCATCCGCGACATTAATGATCAATCGTGGCGCTCGGATTTATTGGGGCGTCTGCTCAAGAACCGTAACGCCCACGTCAACCTGATTCCCCTTAACCCCACCCCAGGATCGAAATGGACGGCATCTCGACGCGAAGATGAGGCCGAATTTGTTCGTATCTTGGAGAGTTACGGAGTCCCGGTAACGGTTCGAGATACACGTGGCCGCGAAATCGATGGGGCATGTGGCCAGTTAGCGGCGGCGGAAAAAACCAGAATCGACTAGTTAGCTTTTGACTGAGTTGGTAGGCTCAATGCCATGGAAAAGTTAACGAACTTCATAAATGGCAAGGCCGCAGAGAGCACCTCTGGCGAAACAACATCTCTCATTAATCCATCGACAGGTGCTGCGTATGCAACGGCGCCGAAATCAAATGCCGCCGATGTCGATGCTGCATTTAGCGCAGCAAGTAATGCATCTGCTGGTTGGCGCGATTCAACTCCATCACAGCGCCAACGCGCATTATTGAAAATCGCCGATGCAATTGAGGATCGCCAAGCACAAGTTATTGAGATTGAATGTCGCAATACTGGTAAGCCGATTTCATTAACAACCTCTGAAGAAGTTCCACCGATGGTCGATCAGATCCGCTTCTTTGCAGGAGCTGCCCGAAACCTCGAAGGCAAATCTGCCGGTGAATATATGCCGGGCATGACGTCGATGATTCGCCGCGAACCAATCGGTGTGATCGGGCAAGTTACTCCCTGGAACTATCCAATGATGATGGCCGTTTGGAAATGGGCACCTGCAATTGCTGCGGGCAATACCGTTGTCTTAAAGCCAAGTGATACAACACCTGCATCAACTGTATGGATGGCAAAAGTTATGTCAGAGTTTTTACCGGCCGGTGTTTTCAACGTTGTATGTGGCGAGCGCGAAACAGGCCGCGCAGTTGTTGAACATAAGCGCCCCGACATGGTTTCAATTACAGGTTCAATTGCTGCCGGTATCCAAGTTGCCCAATCTGCAGCTACTCAGTTAAAGCGCGTTCATCTTGAGCTCGGTGGTAAAGCCCCCGTTGTCGTATTTGCCGATGCAGATTTGCCGTCCGCCGCTGAAGCTATAGCAGTTGCCGGTTATTTCAACGCCGGCCAAGACTGCACGGCAGCTACCCGCGTCATAGTCCAAGCGGCCGCCTACGATGATTTCGTAGCGCTTTTAACGGCGCAAGCAAAGGCCGTTGCCATTGGCGCACCCGATGAAGATGTATTCCTTGGCCCGGTCAATAACGCTAATCAATTAGCGCGCATTGCAGGCTTCTTAGAGCGCGTGCCATCTCATGCAACGGTGATGACGGGCGGGCGCGCCCTTGACCGTCCAGGCTTCTTCTTCCCGCCCACCGTTGTTGCAGATCTTCTCCAAGAGGATGAAATGATTCAAAGCGAAATCTTTGGTCCCGTAATTACCGTCCAAAAATTTAGCGATGAGGCCGATGCCGTTACCAAGGCAAATGGCGTGGACTACGGCCTAGCCTCCAGCGTCTGGACTAAGGATCACGGCCGGGCGATGCGTATGGCCAAGGCCTTTGACTTCGGTTGCGTCTGGATTAATACTCATATCCCGATCGTTGCCGAAATGCCACATGGTGGCTTTAAACGCTCGGGCTATGGCAAGGATTTATCGGGCTATGGCTTTGAAGATTACACGCGAATAAAGCACGTCATGACTAATCTTGGGGCATAGTATTTGGCATCGACCTAACTACTAGAGGAGCACACCAGTATGAGCGCACAACGACCACTCTCACCAGAGGCACGTTCAATTCTTAAGGCCGGCATCTCTCGCCGCGCGGTTCTTGCAGGTGCAGGCGGTGTGGGTGCAGCGGGCTTGCTGGCTGCATGTGGCGGTGGTGGTGGCGACAGTGCGACTGCTGAAAACTCAGTGCGCTGGGGCAACTGGCCGCTGTATTTAGATTTTGATGAAGAGAGCAAGACATATCCAACTCTTGAAAAGTTCAAGACACAAACTGGAATTGATGCGCAGTATTTTGAAGATTACAACGATAACGATGAATTCTTTGGAAAAGTTCAAGCTCAGCTAAAGCTCGGTGAAGATATTGGATACGACGTCGTCACACCAACTGACTGGATGGCCGCGCGCTGGATTCGTCTGGGCTATACACAGAAATTCGATTTAGCAAATATTCCAAACCATGTAAACATTCTCGACTCACTCAAATCTCCATCCTATGATCCAATGCGCGAATCTACGCTGACCTGGCAGGGCATCATGGCCGGCTTTGGTTGGAACACAGCGAAAAATCCAAAGGGAATTCATACACTCGATGAGCTCTTTGCCCCACAGAACAAGGGCAAGATCGTTGTCCTAACCGAGATGCGCGACACCATCGGAGTTATTCTCTTATCCCAGGGCGTCGATATTACTAAGGTGACTGAAGATCAATTCATGAACGCTGTTGACTTTATGGCCAAGAAGATTGCCGATGGCTGGATTCGTGGCGTCAAGGGTAATGAATACGCCGAGGATTTAACCTCGGGCGATGCAGCCGCTGTTATCGGTTGGTCTGGCGATATGTTCATTCTGGCCAGTGAAAACGAGGGCAAGTTTGACTTTGCAATTCCAGAGTCAGGCGGGACAATTTCAGGTGATAACTTGCTGATTCCTTCAACGGCGACTCCTGCTGGCAAGGCAAATGGCGAAAAGTTAATTAACTATTACTACGACCCAGTTGTAGCTGCCGAAGTCGCTGCCTACGTTAACTATGTCTGCCCAGTAAAGGGTGCACAGGCTGAGATGGAAAAGATTGCACCAGAGCTTGCGACAAGTGAGTACATATTCCCAACCGAGAAGATGGCTTCACGTCTGCATGTATTCCGCTCGCTTACCCCAGATGAGGAAACTAAGTGGGCAGAGGCCTTCCAGCAGGCACAAGGCAACTAGGTAACTAGTGGCAATTGACCCAATTCTTGCGCGCGGAGATTTACGTTTAACACGAATCACTAAGTCATACGGTGATTTCAAGGCCGTTGATGATTTAACTTTAACGATTCCTAAGGGATCTTTCTTTGCACTCCTTGGACCATCGGGCTGTGGCAAGACAACAACGCTTCGCATGGTTGCAGGTTTAGAAGAGCCAACCGTTGGCAGCATTCACTTGGGCGATACCGACATCACAACAACGCGCCCATATCAACGCCCGATTAATACGGTCTTTCAAAACTATGCACTCTTCCCACACTTAACAATCTTTGAAAATATCGCATTCGGCCTGCGCCGTCGCGGAATTAAAGATGTTAAAGAGCAGGTCGATAAAGTCCTTAACCTTGTTGAGCTTCCCCATTTGGCGCAGCGTAAGCCAACGCAGTTATCGGGTGGTCAACAACAGCGCATCGCACTTGCCCGCGCGATTGTTAATCGCCCCGCACTTCTCTTACTAGATGAGCCACTCGGTGCCCTTGATTTAAAGCTTCGCCGCCAGATGCAGATCGAACTCAAATGGATCCAGCGTGAAGTCGGGCTCACTTTCGTGCACGTAACCCACGATCAAGAAGAGGCCATGACAATGGCCGACACGATCGCCGTTATGAATGAGGGCAAGATCGAGCAGATGGGTACTCCAGCTGATTTATATGATGATCCAGAGACGGCTTTTGTCGCTAACTTTTTGGGTCAATCAAATCTGATTAAGGGAAAAATCGATGGCAATGATGGCGATAGCGTAGTTATCAATCTCTTTGGCCAGAAGATCTCGATGCCAAAGGCCCGTAGCCACGCCGTTGATAGCTCGCTCTATGCCGGTATTCGCCCCGAGAAATTCCGTATTACTCGCACTGGTTCGGCCTTTCGTGGCAACACATTAACTGGCGGGCGCGTTGAAGATGTTTCCTACATCGGCGTGAGTACTCAGTACGTCGTTGCAATGCCATGGGGACAGGAGCTCATGGTCTTCGAGCAAAATGACGATGGCGTACCACCATTTAATAAGGGTGAAGAAGTTGTTATCTCATGGGAGCCAAGCTTTACATTTGGCCTTCGCGGAGATGAAGATATCGAGGCCGGTACTGAAGTAAATCCAGAGGAAACGCCAGAGTAATGAGCATTACCGTGCCAAAGGTACGTGTTCCATACCTGTTGTTGTTTCCAGGTTTTGCATTTCTCTTTACCTTCTTTATCCTACCCATTGTCAACTTAGCGCAAACCTCCACACAGAGTCCGATAGCTGGAGGAGATACAGGTCAGTACGAACAGAGATTTGCCTTTAGCAACTATGTCAACGCATTTTTAGAAAACCGCGAACAGTTTGCCCGCTCATTTGTCTATGCAACTCTAGCTACAGTATTTGCACTAGCGATTGCATATCCTCTGGCCTATGCCATTGCATTTAAATCTGGAAAGTTTAAAAATATTCTTCTCGTCTTAGTTGTTGCACCATTTTTTACCTCGTTTTTGCTGCGTACCATCGCCTGGAAACAGATCTTGGGCGAAGAAGGCTTTCTCGTTCCAACACTTCGAAACCTGCATTTGTTAGGGCAGCAGACCACAATTACATCGACTTCCATCGCCGTTGTCGCCGGTATGACCTATAACTTTTTACCCTTTATGACCCTGCCCTTGTATGCATCCCTTGAGCGCATTGATCCACGCACTATTGAGGCATCTGGTGATTTGTATGCAAATGGTCTAACGACTTTTCGCAGAGTTACTGTGCCGCTATCACTTCCTGGCGTCGTTGCAGGAACTTTGCTTACCTTTATCCCAGCAGCAGGTGACTATGTCAATGCTGCGATTCTCGGTAGCCCCAATACAAAGATGATCGGAAACGTCATCGAGTCGCGCTACTTTAAAATCGTTGATTATCCAACGGCAGCTGCGCTCTCATTTACCTTAATGGCCGCGATTCTCATTCTTGTAACGCTCTATATCCGCAAGGCCGGAACAGAGGAGTTGGTATGAGCACAAAGATTAAAGATGCCACCATTCCAACAATCCCATTTAAGGCACGTTTATCCCGCTGGTTTGGTCGCAACCTTCTGCGCATCTACATGATCTTTGGCTTCTCCTACCTCTTTATCCCAGTTGCCTACACCTTCGCATTTTCATTTAATGACTCTGGAAAGAGTAACCTCATCTGGAAAGGTTTTACGCTAGATAATTGGCAGAACCCGTGTGGCGCCCCACAGATCTGTAACGCCCTTGGAAACTCGATTAAAATCGGTTTACTGGCAACAACTTTTGCAACAATCCTTGGCACAATGATCGCCTTTGCAATTGGGCGATATCAATTCAAAGGCCGCTCAAGCTCTAACTTACTTATCTTTTTACCTATGGCAACACCAGAGATTGTTCTTGGTGCATCACTGCTCTCACTCTTTTTAGTTTTTAAAATTAATCCAGGTTTTTGGCCAACGGTTATCGCCCACGTCATGTTCTGTATCTCATTTGTTGTCGTGACCGTTAAGGCCCGTATCGCAAGTCTTGATCCACGACTAGAACAAGCTGCGATGGATTTGTATGCCAACGAGCTCGAAACTTTTCGCCGCGTAACCTTGCCATTAGTCGCCCCCGGAATCGCAGGGGCGGCGTTATTGGCCTTCTCACTCTCATTCGATGACTTTATTATTACTAACTTTAATTCTGGAACGTTGATTACTTTTCCGAAGTTCGTTTATGTGGCCGCTGCACGTGGTATCCCAGCACAGGCAAATGTCATCGGTTCTTCCATGTTTTTCTTGGCTTTAGCCATCGTTATAGCGGGCCAGTTAGTAAATCGTAAAAAAGCACGCTAAAGTGCGCTCATAGCCATAGCGAACTACAGGTTGTTAAAAGAAAGCCTGCGTTATGGGGTTAGGTTCCGGAGGACCCGGGCCGACTCATAGTTGTGATTGAAGGGGTGATTCCGGTTAAGGCCGGATAGCACGATGGCAACCATCGACCCTTCCATTCTCAAACATCTCTCCCATATGCAGCCTGCGTTGTACTGGCTCGATGAAGATCCCCTTGAACCTCTGCCACATCCAACGTTGATCGGTGATGCCACGACTGATTTATGCATCGTGGGTGCCGGCTATACAGGTTTGTGGACTGCCCTCCTAGCTAAAGAGCAAGACCCAGATCGCGAAGTAATCGTGCTCGAACAACGTGAAACGGGTGCAGGTGCATCTGGGCGCAACGGTGGTTTCTGTAGCTACTCGCTGACCCACGGCTTCATGAATGGATACAGCCGCTTTAAAGATGAGATGGCGATTATCGAGCGCATGGGTCGCGAAAATCTAGATGGCATCGAAACCACAATTAAGAAGTACGGTATTGACTGCGACTTTGAGTGGAATGGCGAACTCCGTGTTGCCATCGAAGAGTGGCAGATGGAGTCGATGGTTGAAGAGGCTCGTCTTCGCAACTCATTCGGTGACAACGTTGAGCTCTTAACATCTGTACAGACTCAAGCACGCGTTAAATCTGCGATCTATAAAGGTGCGCTGTGGGATCCAGATGGCACTGCCTTAGTTGATCCAGCACGATTGGTGTGGGGACTTGAGCGGGCCTGTATAAAACTTGGTGTCAAGATATTTGAAAATACTCACGTTGAATGGTTAGAGTCCACCAACAGCGGCATGATTGTTCACACACCATACGGAAGCGTTTATGCACAGAAAGTTGCCTTAGCAACCAATGTATTTAAATCTCTTGTCAGAGGCACCCACAAATACGTCATCCCTGTTTATGATTTCCAACTCGTGACCGAGCCTTTAACACCCGAGCAACTCGAAGCCATCGGCTGGAAAGAGCGCGAAGGTATATCGGATGCTGGAAACCAGTTCCATTATTATCGAATGACGAAAGATAATGAGATTTTATGGGGTGGTTACGATGCAATTTACAACTTCCGTGGCAAAGTACGCCAAGAGTACGAATCCGATGCCGAAACATACGCACATTTGGCCGAAGCATTTTTAGAGACTTTCCCGCAGCTAAAGGGTATTAAGTTCACCCATGGTTGGGGCGGGGCGATCGATACCTGTTCTCGGTTTTCTCCGTTTTGGGGAAAGGCATATCGAGGTCGAGTTGTCTACGTTATGGGCTACACCGGTTTAGGCGTTGGCTCTACGCGCTTTGGTGCACAAGTAATGCTCGATCTTTTAGATGGCGTGGACAATGAACGAACTCGCCTTTCTATGGTTCGGAAAAAGCCGTGGCCTTTTCCACCTGAACCATTTCGCTTTATCTTTATTCGCCTTACTCAATGGTCAATTAATAAGGCCGATGAAAAGCAGGGTAAGCGCAATTTATGGCTTCGACTCCTCGATTTATTGGGCTTGGGTTTCGATTCCTAAAGCTTTGCGCCTATTCTTAAGACATGACTAACCACGGGAATATGTACGGCCCTGACTTTACTTTCCTAGGTATTGAGCGTTGCGATTTAGAAATCGCATCAACATATGCCGATGCTGATGTAGTCATTGTTGGTGCACCTATTGATAGTGGAACATCACATCGCTCGGGTGCAAAGTTTGGTCCACAAGCAATACGTGGTGGAGATTATCTTCCACACGATGGCCAGCGTCCGCACCTAGCTCTTCGTATCGATTCACTAAAAGCGATGAAAGTTGTTGATGCCGGAGATTTATTAATGCCTGGCGGAGATTTAATCGCATCTCTTGAAGTTTTGGCAGTTGCAACTGAAAGGATTTCACGTGCAGGTGCTATCCCAGTAATTCTTGGGGGAGACCACTCGATCGCATCTGCCGATGTCGCAGGAATCGCACGTCACCGCGGCCTTGGCAAAATTTCGATGATTCACTTCGATGCCCACCCCGACACAGGTGAGGATCAATTTGGTGCATTAATCGGACACGGCACTCCCATGCGCCGTTTAATTGAAACCGGCACCGTGCGTGGTGATCGCTTTTTACAACTTGGATTACGTGGCTACTGGCCAGATGCAAAGACGCTCGACTGGATGCGCGATAAAGGGATGCGCTCGTATGAGATGACTGAGATTCATCACCGGGGATTAAATACCGTCTTAGATGAGTCCTTTGCAACGTTGACCGATGGCTGCGATGGAGTTTTCTTATCTGTTGATATCGATGTTGTAGATCCAGGAATGGCGCCAGGTACTGGCACACCAGAGCCAGGTGGAATGACCAGCCGCGAACTACTTGAATCTGTGCGCCGCATCTGTCTTGAGCTACCGGTTGTCGGAATCGATGTGGTTGAAGTTGCACCGGCATTTGATAGCGCCGATATCACTGCAATCCTTGCTAATCGGGTTGTATTAGAGGCGTTAAGTGCAATTGCTAAGCGTCGTTCGGGTGAGAAGTATTCACCAACACAAAACCTACTGGATCGCTAAATGCGTGAAGTAGTAATTCTTGGCTCTACTGGATCGATTGGCACACAAGCATTAGAAATGATTGCAGCCAACCCAGATAAGTTTCGCGTCGTTGCAATTTCATCTGTCGGCACTAATCCCGGCCTTGTTATTGATCAGGCTAAGCTATTTAACGTCGCCTTGGTCGGTGTAGTAAAGAATGCCGATGTCATACGGGCCGGGTTACCTGGAGTCAAAGTTATCGATGGGGCATTAGCATCAACGCAGATTGCATCTATCGAGTGCGATGTTGTTCTCAATGCAATCACTGGTTCGATTGGACTTGGGCCAACCCTTGCCGCCCTCGATGCTGGCAATACACTGGCTCTGGCCAATAAAGAGTCCCTTGTTGCAGGTGGCGATTTAGTTATGTCAAAGGCGAGAGCGCACCAGATAATCCCTGTTGATTCAGAGCACTCGGCAATCTCGCAGTGCGCTTTGGCCGGCAAAAGCGATGAGATTAGCCGATTAGTATTGACTGCAAGTGGTGGCCCCTTTGTAGATCGCAGTGATTTAAACAATGTCACAGTGGCCGATGCGCTCAAGCACCCGACGTGGAGTATGGGCGCTGTTGTCACAATTAACTCGGCGACTTTAGTTAATAAGGGTCTGGAAATAATCGAGGCGCATCACTTGTTTGCGATGCCATACAAGGCAATCGATGCCGTGATTCATCGTCAATCAGTTGTGCACTCGATGGTTGAATTTCGCGATGGATCAACGATTGCCCAGGCGAGCCCGCCTAACATGAAGGGCGCAATTGCATATGCACTCAACTTCCCACATCGCCTGATGCAAGCTAGCGCTGCAATTGATTGGACAACTTCACATAATTGGAGTTTTGAGCCGATTAATTCAGAGAGATTTCCAGCCGTTGCACTTGCTAGACATTGTGGAGAGATTGGTGGCGCGATGCCTGCGATCTTTAACGCCGCTAATGAAGTTGCCGTGCAGGCTTTTATAGATAAGAAGATCGGTTTTACTTCGATAGTTCAACTGGTCGAGGATGTCGTCACCCTTAGCGAAAAATCAGCTCCACGAACGCTGCGTGATTTAGCCGATGTCAGTGCCATCGAAGATGATGCCCGGGTGCTAGCCCATGAACATCTATTACGATTGGTCCCATAATGCAGATACTTGGAATCCTCGCCTTTGTCGTTGCCCTACTTTTATCGGTAATGATTCATGAGCTTGGCCATTATTTAACGGCTAAGCGATATGGCATGAAGGTCTCCGAGTTTTTCTTGGGCTTTGGTACGCGTATCTTTTCACGACAGCGCGGTGAAACTGAGTTTGGAATCAAAGCGATCCCAGCCGGTGGCTATTGCAAAATCGAAGGCATGACGCCAGGGGATGCCATGCCAGCGGGTGAAGAAAACCGCGCCTTCTACAAAGCCTCATCGGGACGTAAGTTAATTGTTTTAGGCGCGGGATCATTTTTACACTTTGTTATCGGCTACGTACTTCTCTTTACCCTCTTTGCAGGTATCGGCACGACACAAGTTCTACCAGTCATTGGTGAAATCATCAAAGGCTCTGCCGCACAATCGGCTGGGATCATGGTCGGTGATGAAATCACATCTATCAACGGTAAGAAAGTCACCGACTGGTATAAGGATGTCAATGCAATCCGTAACTCGCAGGGCAAAGAGCTAACCCTTGGCATAAAGCGCGCAGGCCAGGATTTAATTATTACGGCAACTCCAAGGCTAGAAACTATCGATGGAAAGAAGCGTTTCCTACTTGGAATTATTAATGAGGCCGGACTTAAGCGCACAGGAGTAGTAACCTCTTTTAAAAACGCCGGAATCGTTACTAAAGAGTTCTTAGTCCTGAGCGTTAAATCATTAATCAAGCTTCCATCGAAAATTCCAGCGTTGTGGGGACAGACAGTTAAGGGCGAAACTCGTGATGCAAATGGCTTAGTCGGGGTCGTCGGAGTCGCTCGTGTATCAGGGCAGGCCGTGAGCAGCAACGAACTATCTGCGATGGAGCGCCTTGCAATATTTATTTTGATCATTGCTAGTTTGAATATCTTTGTGGGTCTCTTTAATCTCTTGCCGATTTTGCCCCTCGATGGCGGACATATGGCCGTTGCAATCGCCGATGAGATCCGTGCATTTATCGCCGGCTTGCGAGGACGCGCGCGACCAGCCCCGATCGATGTGACGGTGCTGACCCCGATAACAATGGTGGTCTTTGTCATCTTAGCCGCGTTAACGCTCATGCTCCTTGTGGCAGATATCGTCAATCCAGTCGTTCTCAATCTTTAGCGCATCAGCACTTCTTACGGCAGAATAGCACCATGGTTGATTTAGGAATCCCGAGCGCTCCACCACCAAATCTTGCTCCTCGTCGCACAACCAGGCAGATGATGGTCGGCAAAGTTGGAGTCGGAAGTAACTCACAGGTAAGCGTTCAATCGATGTGCACAACACCGACATCTGATGTCAATGCAACGCTTCAACAGATCGCCGAGTTAACCGCGGCTGGCTGTCAGATTGTCCGCGTTGCAGTGCCAAGTCAAGATGATGCCGATGCCCTTGCACAGATCGCAAAGAAGTCTCAGATTCCGGTAATCGCCGATATTCACTTTCAACCAAAATATATCTTCGCTGCAATCGATGCCGGCTGCGCCGCTGTTCGCGTTAACCCTGGCAATATCAAACAGTTCGATGACAAAGTTAAAGAGGTTGCAAAGGCGGCAGGTGATGCCGGGATTCCAATTCGTATCGGTGTGAATGCTGGCTCATTAGATCCTCGATTGCTCGCAAAATATGGCAAGGCAACTCCTGAGGCCTTAGCTGAATCAGCGCTGTGGGAGGCATCTTTATTTGAAGAGCATGGATTTTCAGATATCAAAATCTCAGTCAAGCACCATGATCCAGTAACGATGGTTAACGCTTATCGCATTCTGGCGGCCAAGTGTGACTATCCATTACACCTAGGCGTAACCGAGGCCGGACCTATTTTTCAAGGCACGATTAAATCTGCAACTGCATTTGGAATCCTGTTGGCAGAAGGTATCGGCGACACGATTCGTGTCTCACTATCTGCACCTCCAGTTGAGGAAGTAAAGGTTGGAATCTCAATTCTGGAGTCTTTGAATCTTCGCCAACGCAAACTAGAAATCGTTTCATGTCCATCATGCGGCCGTGCGCAGGTCGATGTCTATACCTTGGCTGAAAAAGTGCAAGCGGGCTTGCAGGGAATGACCGTTCCACTTCGTGTTGCAGTTATGGGCTGTGTTGTAAATGGACCGGGCGAGGCCCGCGAGGCCGATTTAGGCGTTGCATCTGGCAACGGTAAGGGCCAGATATTTGTAAAGGGTGAAGTCATTAAGACTGTGCCCGAAGCGATGATCGTTGAAACTCTTATTGAGGAAGCTATGCGTTTGGCCGAAGAAATGGAGGCTGCGGGCGTTGCATCAGGCATGCCTATCGTTGATGTTAGGTAGGCTCACCTCATGTTGAAGATGTCTACGCTCTTTTTGCGTACGCTGCGCGATGATCCCGCCGATGCCGAGGTCGCAAGCCACCGTTTACTTGTTCGAGCCGGATATATTCGTCGAATCGCCGCTGGGATTTACTCATGGCTGCCTCTTGGTGTCATCACACTTCGCAACGTTGAAAATATTATTCGCCAGGAGATGGATCAAGCCGGCTTTCAAGAGGTGCATTTTCCTGCGCTGCTGCCTCGCGAGGCATACGAGACCACTAATCGCTGGCAAGATTACGGGCCATCGCTATTTCGCCTGCAAGATCGAAGGGGCGCAGATTACTTACTAGGGCCAACACACGAAGAGATGTTCACGCTGATGGTTAAGGGCGAATACTCATCGTATAAAGATCTACCACTGTCTATTTATCAGATTCAGAGTAAGTATCGCGATGAGGCCCGCCCTCGCAGTGGAATCATCCGTGGTCGCGAGTTTGTCATGAAGGACTCTTACTCATTTGATATCGATGATGCCGGCTTAGATCTCTCGTATCAAAGGCACCGGGATGCATATATCAGCTGTTTTAATCGGTTAGGCATGAAGTACAACATCGTGAAGGCAGTATCGGGTGCGATGGGTGGATCAAAGTCTGAAGAGTTTTTAGCACCATGTGCAACAGGTGAGGACACCTATGTTCTGTGCCCTAAATGTGGCTACGCCGCTAATGTCGAGGCGATGATTACTAAAGTCCCCGCTGGCGATCCAAAGGGTGTTCCAGCCCTAGAAGAGTTAGATACACCTAATACCCCAACGATTGATTCACTTGTCACCGTCATGAATAAAAACTTTGGTGGTGGCTACACAGCCGCCGATACTCTCAAAAACATTATGTTAGTTGCCGATGGCAAAGCAATTGCAGTCTTAGCACCTGGAGATCGCGAAGTAGATTTAAAGCGCTTGCAGGAAAACTTAAGGGGAGTCCACGAGCTGCGTGTATTTGAAGAGGCCGATTTTGCTAAGCATCCAAAGCTGGTTAAGGGATACATCGGCCCCCAGAATGTGAAAGCACTTGGAATCACGCTCTATGCCGATCCACGTGTTGCACCTGGTACATCATGGATAACTGGTGCTAATAAAAAGAATCGCCATGCGCGCTTTGTCGTTAACGGTCGCGATTTTACGCCCGATGCATATATTGAAGCGGCCGAAGTTCGCGAAGGGGATTCATGCCCAGAGTGTGCAACAGAGATCATTATCGATCGCGCAATTGAGATCGGCCATATCTTTCAATTAGGGCGAAAGTATGCCGATGCACTTAATCTGAGCGTTTTAGATCAGAACGGTAAATCTCAAGTAGTCACAATGGGCTCATACGGCATCGGTGTTTCGCGCGCAGTTGCGGCAATTGCCGAACAAACAAGTGATGAGATCGGTCTTAACTGGCCAGCTGAAATCGCACCTGCCAAGGTGCATATCGTTGCAACTGGTAAAGAGAATTTACCCTTTGATACCGCGCTCACACTTGGCACCGATTTAGAGGCGATTGGAATCTCAGTCATGCTCGATGATCGCCGCGAGGCAAGTGCAGGCGTAAAATTTAAAGATGCCGAGTTAATAGGTAATCCCATCATCGTTGTAGTGGGTAAGGCCCTTGCCGATGGCAATGTTGAGGTTCGCGTGCGTGCAACTGGTGACAAGAGTGAGGTATCTCTGGCTAATGCAGTTACCGCTATTGCGGCCCTACTTAAGTAAGGTATTTAACGTTGGCTGATTTAACCGTTGCAACTGGCTTATTTCTTCTCTCTGCATCTTTCTTTGCCGGCTTCGTCGATTCAATCGCAGGTGGCGGAGGCTTAATCCAACTACCTGCGCTCTTAATCGGCCTTCCTAAAACCGAGACGGTCACTGTTCTTGGCACAAATAAACTGGGATCAGTATTTGGAACAACTGTTGCTGCAGGCCTTTATCGCCGTCAAATAAAACCTGAACCTAAAGTTTTAATTGCGATGGCCTTACCAGCATTTATTGGATCTGCAACGGGTGCATCCCTCGCATCTCGAATTCCCACATCGAGCCTGCGTCCTATAGTTCTAATTCTCCTAGTTGTGGTTGCAATCTATACCTGGTTTAAACCTGATTTAGGCAAGATCGAACTTCTACGCCATCACTCAACCCGCAGAGTTCAGATTGCAGCGCTAGCCGGGGTGGTCATTGGTTTCTATGATGGAATCTTTGGCCCTGGTACTGGTTCATTTTTAATGCTCGTCCTAGTTGCATCCCTTGGCTATGCATTTATTACCGCCTCTGCTATTGCAAAGGTCGTCAATGTTTCAACTAATCTCGGTGCAATTCTGATCTTCGGTATTCACGGCGCCATAATCTGGCAGATCGGTCTGGCCCTTGGCGCGGCCAATGTCACTGGCGCAGTCATCGGCTCTCGTCTGGCGATACGGGGCGGCTCGACTTTAGTGCGCAGGGTCTTCCTGATTGTGACCGTTGCGCTGATTATCAAAGTAGGAATTGATACTTTCCAATCTTTTTAGTTACAATCACACCTACAACTTAATAAGAAAGTAGCTCCATATGTCACTAACACAATCCCTTACCGAACTTCTCACACCTGCAGTAGAAAATGCCGGTTTTTTCCTTGAGGAAGTTCTTGTAACAAACCCTGGCGATCACCGCATTCTTACCTGCGTCGTTGATGGCCCAAAGCCGCTCAACCTCGATGAGGTCACCGTTGTCTCACGTTTGATATCTGAGCTTTTAGATGAGACGACGCTTATTAACGATGCCTTTACCCTTGAAGTTACATCACCAGGCGTTGATCGGCCACTGACCGAGCGCCGCCACTGGGAGAAAAACCTAACGCGCGTCATTGCAATGGTTATGCGTGATGAGAGCACGCTGACTGCGCGCTTAACCGAACTGCGCGATAACGATGCCACCTTTGTTGAAAACATAAAGGGGCGAATGAAGACACACATCGTTGTCTTGGGCAATATCAAACGGGCACAGGTGCAGGTTGAATTTAGCCGCAAGGATGAGAATTAAATGCATGTCGAGATGAGTGCATTGATGGAGCTAACAACTGAAAAGGGGATTCCACTCGAGCAGTTGATTCAAGCCATTGAGATCGGAGTGCTGACGGCCTACAACCAGACCGATGAGGCCAAGCGTCACGCCCGAGCACATTTAGATCGCGAGAGCGGTGAGATTTCGATCTTTATTCCACAGTTCAACGAGCTCGGTGAAAAAATCGGCGATGAGCCAGATATGCCCGATGGATTTTCACGTGTAGCGACATCTACTGCGCGCCAGATTATTAAGTTGAAAATGCGTGAAACAAATGATGCATCGATCGTTGGAGAGTTCACCGGCAATGTTGGTGATGTTATTTCAGGAGTTGTTCAGCAAGGTCGCGATCCAAAGATGATCAACGTGAACTTGGGTCGCACCGAAGGTCGTATACCTCCCCAAGAACAGGTACCGGGGGAGATTTACAACCACGGAGATCGCATTAAATGCTTTGTTGTTGAAGTTAAACAGGGTTTAAAAGGTCCAGAAATTATGTTATCCCGCAGCCACCCAGCACTTGTTAAACAGTTATTTGCATTTGAAGTTCCCGAAATTAACGATCGCATCGTTGAGATCATGGCCGTTGCGCGCGAGGCGGGTCATCGCACTAAGGTCGCCGTTAAATCTCACCGCGCAGGTGTGAGTCCTAAGGGCTCACTGATTGGTCCCATGGGTTCACGTGCGCGCGCCGTTATGGATGAGCTCCATGGCGAAAAGATCGATATCGTCGATTGGTCTGATGATCCAGCGATCTTCGTTGGCCACGCACTAGCCCCGGCCAAGGTTGTATCGGTTGAAATCACAGATTTAGCTGGGCGCTGTGCCAAGGTCGTTGTGCCTGACTACCAACTCTCCTTAGCGATTGGTAAAGATGGACAAAATGCACGCTTAGCCGCGCGCTTAACGGGCTGGCGCATCGATATTCATCCCGATAACCCCATTATGTAAACCGGGCCACCATTAGATACGATGCTCTCCTGCACTTCAAATGAAATGGATATGAAAGATATGAAACTCACATGAGCTCGCTAGAACTATGAGGTCGTACAACTAGGGCTTGCATGTGATGTATATGCGGGCCAAGACAGGGGAAAATGTGTCAAAGGTTCGCGTACACGAGTTAGCAAAACAACTCGGTATGGAGAGCAAGGTCGTCCTTGCAAAGCTCCAAGAAATGGGCGAATTCGTCCGATCAGCATCATCGACAGTAGAGGCGCCGGTCGTGCGCAAGCTCATCGAGATGTATCCCGATGCAAAACCTGCAGAGGAAAAAAAGCCTGTCAAGAAAGCAGCTGCAAAGAAGTCGGCCGCTAAACCAAAAGAAGAGGTAACTGCCGAACAGGCCGCCTCGTTGGCCGCCGAACTCGGCGTTGATCTAGAGGCGCTCAAAGCCGAACAAGTTCGCGCCGAAATACACAAGGCCGAGCTACACGCAAAGACCCAAGCGGTGCGAGCATCTGAAAATAGAGCAACACCCGAGGTTGCAAAGCCGGCGCCCCGTGCAGGAAATAATCCATTCTCATCGGGTACTAGCGCACTACCGCG
The DNA here is from genome assembly GCA_009691145.1 of Candidatus Planktophila sp. Classification (GTDB taxonomy): domain Bacteria; phylum Actinomycetota; class Actinomycetes; order Nanopelagicales; family Nanopelagicaceae; genus Planktophila. The sequence continues at coordinate 58,972 of SHVG01000002.1, forward strand.
TCCACCGCGTCCAGGTAACAATCCATTTTCAACAGCGGGTGGAGCACCGCGTCCACCGCAACGTCCAACTGGTGCACCACGTCCAGGAATGGCGGGGGCTCGTCCGGGCTCAGTGCGTCCAGGTTTTGCTGCGCGTCCACCGAGTTCGCGCCCAGCAGCGGGTGCAGGTTTTCCTCCACGTACTGGCGGGGCACCAATTACTGGATCTCCCTATAAAAGTAATGCTCCATCCGCCGCTCCATCTACTGGTGCACCAACTCGTCCAGGTGGCGGTCGTCCGCCACAACGTGGAGGCGCAGGAGGAGCATTTGGAAAAAATGCAAGTAAGAAATCAGGTCGCAAAGCTAAGTCGCGTAAAGCACTTCGCGACGAGTTCGACAATATGCAGGCACCGCAACTCGGTGGCGCAGTTGTTCCGCATGGCGATGGAAAAACTCCCATCCGCATGCGTCGTGGCTCTTCATTAGCAGATTTTGCAGACAAGATTGGCGCCGATCCAGCGGCCTTAGTTGCAGCGCTCTTTCACTTAGGTGAAATGGTTACGGCAACACAATCAGTGGATGCAGATACTTTTGAAATTCTCGGCGTGCAACTTGGATATGAAATCCAAATTGTTAGCCCAGAAGATGAAGATCGCGAACTCTTGCAGGGCTTCGATATAGATTTAGCTGACGAAGTTGCAGCCCTTGACCCTGACATGCTCGTTGCCCGTCCACCCGTTGTTACCGTTATGGGCCACGTCGATCACGGTAAAACATCACTCCTAGATGCCATTCGCAAGAGCGAAGTCATGAAATCTGAGGCCGGCGGAATCACTCAGCACATCGGTGCTTACCAGATTCACCATGATCACAACGGCCTTAACCGCGCAATTACATTTATCGATACACCAGGTCACGAGGCATTTACCGCCATGCGTGCCCGTGGTGCGAAGGTAACTGATATCGCAGTGCTCGTTGTCGCAGCCGATGATGGCATCATGCCGCAGACGATTGAGGCGCTTAATCACGCTCAGGCAGCAGATGTTCCAATCGTTGTGGCCGTTAACAAGATGGATAAAGAGGGCGCTAACGCCGGCAAGGTCCGTCAACAGTTAACCGAGTACAACTTAATTGCTGAAGAGTACGGCGGAGAAACAATCTTCGTAAACGTATCTGCCAAGACAGGTCAGGGCGTCGATGATTTAATCGAGTCAATTCTCTTGACCGCCGATGCCGCGATCGATCTTCGCGCAATTGCCGATGACAGTGCTCGAGGTGTTGCAATCGAAGCCCACCTCGACCGCGGTCGTGGTCCAGTTACTACGGTTCTGGTTCAGCGGGGTACCTTGAAGATTGGAGATGCAATCGTTGCCGGTGGTTCATTTGGTCGCGTACGTGCGATGCTCGATGAAAACGGCGACAACGTTGAAACCGCCGGACCATCTCGTCCAGTTCAGGTTCTCGGATTCACATCTGTACCAAGTGCTGGAGATACATTCTTAGTTGCCGATGAGGATCGCACCGCACGCCAGATCGCTGAGAAGCGTCAGGCCGCTGAGCGAAACGCTCAACTCGCTAAGGCGCGCAAGAAGATATCCCTAGAAGACTTTATGGAGCAGTCCAAGGTCTCAACGCTTAACTTAATTCTCAAGGGTGACGTGAGTGGATCTGTTGAAGCCCTCGAAGAGGCTTTGATGGCCCTCGATGTTGGCGCTGAAGTTGATCTTCGCGTTATTCACCGCGGCGTTGGTGCAATTACCAAGAGCGATATTACGTTGGCATCGGCATCAACTGCAGTTGTCATCGGCTTTAACGTTAAGCCAGAGCCACAGACTGCAGTCTTTGCCGATCAAGAGGGCGTTGAAGTCCGCTTCTACTCCGTTATTTATCAGGCAATCGATGATGTCGAGCTCTCACTCAAGGGTCTGCTCAAGCCGATCTACGAAGAGTTTGTTGTAGGTAATGCCGAAGTTCGAGAGATCTTCAAATCATCTAAGGCTGGAAACATCGCTGGATCTATCGTTAAGGATGGAATCATCCGACGCAACGCAAAAGCGCGTATTTTGCGTGGTGAAAAAGTTCTTGTCGATGATCTAACTATCGATTCACTCAAGCGCTTTAAAGACGATGCAACCGAGGTTAAAGAGGGCTTCGAATGCGGAATCGGCCTTGGCAATATGAAGGAAATTGCTATCGGCGACATGATTCAAGTATTTGAGATGCGCGAGAAAAAGAGAGTATAAAAAATGAGTCCATCACACCGTTCGTTGAAAGTAGCAGACCGTATTAAAGTGGTAGTGGCACAGATTTTAGAGACGAAGATTAGAGATCCCCGTCTTGGCTTTGTCACTGTCACCGATGCGCGCGTTAGCGGAGATTTACAGATGGCATCGGTTTTCTATACCGTCCTTGGCGATCTAGATGCGCGTGCATCAACGGCTGCAGCGCTAGAGAGCGCCAAAGGAGCAATCCGTTCAGCTCTTGGGCGCGAGCTAGGACTGCGCATTACTCCGTCGTTGGAATTCTTCGAAGATGCTCTGCCCGGGAGCGCTCAAGCCCTCGATACATTGCTTGCAAAAGTACACGAGCAAGATGCTGAGGTCGCAGAGCTACGTAAAAATGCAACCTATGCTGGGGGAGAAGATCCATATAAGGCCCCACGCATAATCGAGTCGGAGTAATCATCGAGCACGGCTTTCTGGTTGTAGATAAAGAGCCAGGAATGACAAGTCACGACGTGGTTGCAATTGCACGTCGCGCACTCGGTACGCGCAAAGTTGGTCACGCTGGCACGTTAGATCCGATGGCTACTGGAGTTTTGGT
>SHVG01000023.1 GCA_009691145.1 Candidatus Planktophila sp.
TCGCAGTGGAGAATGTAGAGAAATATTTGTTTGAAGCAGGTGTACAACTAACGCACTTCCTATAGGATTTCACGCATGATGCAGCCGCTCAAATCCATAACAATCGATCACAAGATTTCAACACCTGAGTGTGCCAATTCGTGCGATCCTCATCTACTTACCTATAGGTAGTTTTCCCAGGCCCGCATGCGTAGGTAGCAAACGAACATGTTTTGGCTCAAGCTCTGCTATCGCATTAACGCCTAGAAGTTTCATTCCTCGCACCATTTCGGTATGCAAAATCGTGAGCGCTCGTTCTACACCCTCTTGCCCACCGGCCATAAGCCCATAGAGATAGGCGCGGCCGATATAGGTGAAATCTGCACCAAGTGCGATCGCCGCCAAAACATCGGTTCCATGCAAAATGCCAGTATCTAAGTGAACCTCTAAATTCGATTTCAACTCTTTTTTAATATCTACAAGTAAGTGCAGAGGGATCGGAGCGCGATCTAATTGTCGACCACCATGATTAGATAAAATAATTGCATCAGCCCCGCAGTCAGCTGATTTCTTAGCATCTTCCACCGTTTGAATGCCCTTTATTGTGAGTTTGCCATCCCACTGGCTTCGAATCCACTTAAGATCTTCAAAAGTCATAGTTGGATCAAACATAAAATCAAGAAGCTCGGCGACTGTTCCATTCCAACTCTGCATTGAAACAAAAGAGATTGCCGGGGTAGTTAGAAAGTTCATCCACCACTCAGGTCGTGGAATAGCATCAAAGATTGTTTTGGCAGTGAGTGAAGGTGGAACAGTTAAACCATTTCGTGTATCGCGATAACGCGCACCGGCCACTGGTACATCAACGGTAAGAAGTAAATTTTTAACGCCAGCTTTCTTAGCTCGCTCGACCAACTGCATACTCGCATCGCGATCTTTCCACATATACAACTGAAACCAATTAGTGCCATCAGGTGCTGCACGAACAACATCTTCAATCGTTGTTGTGCCAAGGGTTGACAGGGTGTATGGAATACCAAACTTTTGAGCCGCCCGTGCAACTGCATTTTCGCCTTCAGAGTGCATCATGCGCGTAAAACCAGTTGGGGCCATTCCCATAGGCATTGCAAATTTTTCGCCGAGAACTTCGCACTCAAGGGAGACGTTTTTTACGTCGATAAGAATATTTGGTCGAAACTCCAAATCTAAATAGGCTCGACGAGCTCTCTCAAGGGTAACCTCTGATTCAGCTGCGCCATCGGTGTAATCAAAGGGGCCCTTGGGTGTTCGACGCTTTGCAATTGCACGTAAATCCCAAATAGTTAAGGCCTTGGAGAGACGCTTCTTGCGGCTAGGTAGTTTTGGGGGCGTGAATTTGAGTAGAGGTGATAGCTCACTCCACTTCGGAAACTGGCGCTTAACGTTCTTCGACATCCCTAATCCTCACTACTAATGTGCGGCAAATTCTAGGCGATTCAAGGGCGATAGCACTAGAGCATTGCATCTATACTCAAGTAGTCCATGAGTGAAAAGGTTCTTCAATGAGCGAGCGACTTATCCATCCCTTCACTTTTGGGGACATGTTACAGAAAGATCTTCTTGGTGGAAAAGGGGCAAACCTTGCCGAGATGGTGCGCATCGGATTACCGGTGCCACCAGGGTTCACAATTACCACCCATGCATGTCGTCAGTATTTACTGTCGGGGAAATTTCCTGACACTTTAAACGCCGAAATAGATTCTGCGCTCAAGGAGCTCGAGAGCCAGACAGGCAAAAAATTTGGCGGAGTTGATAATCCATTACTCGTCTCAGTTAGATCAGGAGCTAAGTTTTCAATGCCAGGAATGATGGAAACGGTTTTAAATGTGGGCATGACTCCCGAGGTCACTGAGTCCCTTGCAGCCACTTCTGGAAATCCACGCTTTGCTTGGGACTCCTATCGACGATTCATTGAAATGTTTGGAAAGATTGTCTGCGATATTGAACCTGCCGAATTTCATAAAGTACAAGAGCGTGTTGCCTCTTCAGTGGGAATAGGAAATATTCAAGCCCTTGATGTAGAGAGCCTGAAACTTCTCTGTGATGGTTTTATTAAAGTTATTACTTTGGCAACGGGTAAAGATTTCCCTCAAGATCCCCGTGAGCATCTCATTAGATCTGTTGAGGCAGTTTTTAGATCATGGAACTCCGAGCGTGCCCAGATGTATCGTCGCCGTGAGCGAATTCCATCAGATTTAGGAACTGCAGTAAATATTCAATCTATGGTTTTTGGAAATCTGAGCGATGATTCAGGCACAGGTGTTGCATTTACTCGTAATCCTTCAACTGGTGAAGTTGGTCGATACGGCGACTACCTGCAAAAAGCACAGGGCGAGGATGTAGTTGCTGGTATTAGAACCCCGATGTCGTTGATTGAGTTTGCCCAACTCAGTCCGGGCGTTGCTGGCGAGTTAGATGCCGTAATGGAGCTTTTAGAGGCCCACTACGAGGACCTGTGCGACATTGAGTTCACGATCGAGCGCGGAAAACTCTGGATTCTGCAGACTCGCGTCGGCAAGCGCACTGCTGAGGCGGCTTTTAGAATCGCACTGCAGTTTGTTGATGAAGGCAAGATCTCAATGGATGAGGCGTTGCGACGGACCTCTGGTGATCAGTTAGCGATGTTGATGTTTCCACAGTTCGATAGATCAGGGCAGTTGGATGAGATAGCGCGCGGAATTCCAGCATCCCCGGGGGCGGCCGTTGGCGTGGCTGTCTTTGATTCAAAGCGCGCCTTCGACTTATCAAAATCTGGCAAGAGAGTTATTTTGGTGCGACGGGAGACTAGCCCCGATGATTTAGTGGGCATGGTTGCATCGCAGGGAATTCTGACAAGTCGTGGCGGCAAGACATCACACGCCGCCGTTGTGGCACGCGGTATGGGAAAGACGGCAGTCTGCGGAACCGATTCAATTTTAGTTGATGAACGCGCTAATTTATTTACCGCTGGTGCTGTTACCGTTTATGAGGGCGATGTTATCTCTATCGATGGCACAACTGGAGCTGTGTATTTAGGTGATGTGCCAGTTGTGGCCTCATCGGTTACATCGTATTTAGAGGGTCGCTTATCGGCCAGCTCTGATGAAGCCGCTCCTGTTGTTAAGGCAGTTGATCGCATCTTGATGCATGCCGACGCCAAGCGACGATTAAAAGTTCACACCAATGCCGACACTCCAGAGGATGCAATTCGTGCTCGCATTCTCGGTGCAGAAGGTGTTGGCCTGTGCCGTACCGAGCACATGTTCTTAGGGCCACGCCGGGCCTATGTTGAACGCTTAGTGTTGGCTGAAAATGATGATGTACAGCGCTCAGTCATTGCCGAGATGGAACCACTTCAGCGCGCAGATTTCGTAGGCATCATGATGGCGATGTCGGGCCTACCAGTGACAATTCGCTTACTCGATCCACCGTTGCATGAGTTCTTGCCATCGTTAGTTGTTTTAAGTTCAGAGATGGCCCGCGCCGAAGCGCTCAACGAAGAGGTCTCACCCCGGGATAGAGCCCTATTTGCAGCGGTTAATCGTCTGCATGAATCCAATCCCATGTTGGGTCTGCGAGGAGTCCGCTTAGGAATTCTCATTCCCGAGCTTTATAAGATGCAGGTGCGTGCACTCGTGCATGCATATTTAGAGGTCAAAAAATTAGGACATGATCCACACCCTGAAGTGATGATTCCCTTAGTTTCAACTCAGCGAGAGCTCCTGTATCTGCGCCAGACGCTTGAGGAAGAGATTACAAAGACATTCAAGGGCTCTGGCCTCAAAGTTGCAATCCCAATCGGCACAATGATTGAGACACCACGGGCTGCAATTACTGCCGATCGTTTGGGTGTCTATGCCGATTTCTTCTCATTTGGAACAAATGATTTAACTCAGCTGACGTGGGCATTTAGCCGCGATGATGTTGAGTCAACATTTTTGCCACGTTATTTAGATTTAGAGCTCCTGCCATTTAATCCATTCGAATCCTTAGATGAGGCAGGGGTTGGAATTTTGCTGCGCACAGCAGTTGATTTAGCCAGAGGATTACGCAGTGATTTCAAACTAGGTGTCTGTGGTGAACATGGCGGAGATCCGCGCAGCATCCACTTCTTTAACTCACTAGGTCTTGACTATGTATCCTGCTCGCCATTTCGAGTACCTATTGCACGCCTTGAGTCAGGAAGGGCTGCCGTCATAGTCTGAGCGCCGTGGGCGATAAGGTTGAGCCTATGAGTGATATGTCTGCAAAGGTGCGTCAAGCACTCGATGCAGCGATCACCGCTATTGGCGGGGCACCGCGCGAAGGCCAGATTGAAATGGCCGAGGCCGTTGCTAACGCCCTCACCGATCGACACCACTTAATGGTGCAGGCCGGCACCGGTACTGGAAAATCACTTGCCTATTTAATTCCGCCTCTTGTTCATGGCCGAAAAGTCTTAGTTGCAACGGCTACCTTGGCCCTTCAACGCCAGTTAATAGAGCGGGATCTGCCTGCCGTCGTTCCGGTATTAGAAAAAGTTTTGGGGCGCGAAATTACCTACGCTATTTATAAGGGCGTCGGTAACTACATTTGTCTGCAAAAAATGAATAGTGAAGAGCCCGATGCTGATGGTGAAATCATGTTAGGTATCTCCTCCCTTGAAAAAGATGCCAAACGCCTACACGACTGGGCGCGCAAACCCGGTGTATCAGGAGATCGCGATGATGCCCCAGAAGTTGATAGGCGGGTCTGGGCAGCAAACTCTGTATCGGGGCGCGAGTGCGTAGGCGCCGATAAATGCGCCTTTGGTCCGCAATGCTTTGCAGCAAATGCTAAGGGGCGAGCACAGTCGGCCGATGTTGTCGTTACTAACCACACGTTGCTAGCCATTGAAATCGTTGACTCACATCCGATTTTGCCCGAGCGCGACGTCGTTGTCTTAGATGAGGCACACGAGTTTATGGATCGGGCGACACAGGCCGTAACAGAGGAGTTAACATCGGCGCGAGTCTTACGCGCATCGGCCATGGCCCGCAAATTCATGCCAGGCAAGCTAGCCGATGCCTTTCATACAGCCGCCAATGGGTTTCATGAGTCCATGGTCGACTACGGCGAATTAATCCGTGGAGATTTTACTGCGCAGGGGCGGCTAGAGGAGATTCCGCAATCCCTTGAATTACCGATTCGAAAGGTGCGCGAGAGCGCCCAAGCAATTACGCAGTTCTTATCGGCCGATGATGAGATCATCGATACCGATGCCTTAGCAGAGCGTGCACGTGTGAAGGGCGCGGTCAGTGAGATCTCGACAACGGCGGCCACGCTATTAAAGCTCGGTGATGGTTTTGTGTTGTGGTATGAGCCAACTTTTTCAACGTTGTATTTAGCACCGCTATCAGTCTCTGATGTCTTGCGCGAAAACATGCTCAAGCAAACGCCCGTGATTGCAACATCGGCCACATTAACTGTTGGTAACTCTTTTAACGCCCTAGCTAAAAGTATTGGTTTTCTAGTCGGCGATGATTTAAATGCCGAGCTCAGTGAGGGCGAGCTCGATCCTGCAAACGTCAAGATGCTCGATGTTGGATCTCCCTTTGACTTTGCCAATCAAGGTGTTTTATATATGCCAAAGCACCTACCTGAGCCCGGCCGAGATGGCCCCAGCATTGAAGTATTAACAGAGCTTGGCGAGCTCATCGATGCTGCGGGCGGGCGCACTTTGGCTCTGTTTTCATCCTGGCGCGGGGTAGAGGCCGCCGATGCGCATTTGCGTAAAGTTTTAGCCGAGCTTCCAATAAAGATCTTTACGCAAAAACGTGGTGATTCAGTTGCTCCGCTCGTGGAAAAATTTGCCAAAGATGAAACATCGATTCTGCTTGGCACAATGTCGTTATGGCAGGGGGTAGATGTTCCAGGCAATAGCTGCATACTTGTGGCAATCGATCGAATCCCATTCCCACGTCCCGATGAACCGGTGATGTCGGCGCGGGCTGCCAGGGCCGATGCCGCAGGCGGAAGCGGCTTTATGCAGGTCTCGCTGCCACGTGCTGCACTGTTGCTAGCCCAAGGCACTGGCCGATTGATTAGATCAGTTGAGGATCGCGGCGTCGTTGCAATCCTTGATTCGCGCATTGTGACAAAGCGATACGGCAGTGTGCTCTTAAACTCAATGCCACCTCTGTGGCGCACTTCAGATAAAGAGGTTGTGAGAGATTCGTTAAAGCGATTGAATGAGGGCCTTTAGGCGGGGCCATGTCTTTGCAAAACTAGGATGCAGATTTAAATCTTCGGCCGTATCAATATCTACCCAACGAACCTCATGGGATTCATCATTGACTTCGTGTGCGATTAAACCGGCCGTTACACGTGCAATCACGGTGTCGTAGCGCCAGTTGCCGTGGTCGTCGCTAAAGATCGTTAAGGGCGTAACCAGTTCTGGATCGATGCCAGTCTCTTCAACCGCCTCACGCACTGCACCCTCAATAACGCTCTCATGGCTATCGCGCGCACCGCCCGGGATTCCCCATGTATCGCCGTTGTGCACCCATGGGGCACGGTGCTGCAAAAGTATCTGCGTGCCGCGCACTAACAGGATTCCGGCGGCGCCGTTGAGGCCCCAGTGTTTATTGCCGCAGTCGCACTGGACCCAGCCATCACCATCTCGCGTAACCATGCACCAAGAGTGTCACAACTATCCACAGTTAGTACTCTGAGCCGCCGTATAGGTCGGTGGGCGCACTTATCGTCGCGCGCATGAAGCCCTTAATAGCCCTGATTCTTATCGCAGTTTTCACCACCCCCGCCAGTGCTTTTGCCGATTGCAGCGATGCCTGTGTCGATGTGTATACCAAGGACAACCAGATCATCATCGAAGCACATAAGGGCAGTGGCAGTACCACAACTAGAAAAGCACCCGTAGTGCAGCCATCGCCAACTGCAACGTTGTGGTTTCCGCCAAAGCCATCACCAACTCCACGACCTTACGTAAAGCGCAGCTATAAGCCGCGTAGCGCTAAAGCAAAGAGTGTTACGCAGAGTGCCAATCTCAGCGATCGCTTAACTAAGTTAGTTCCAAGCGCGGGCATAGCTTTTCAGCCCGAGTTCGAAGCTCTCACCAATGTGCCGGTTATTTTCTGGATTGATGTCCCGCAGTTTTTTCAAAGCCGCGTCAACATCATTGGTGAGATCGTCGATGTTGCCCTACGTCCAGGTTTCATCTGGTCCTTCGGTGATCACTCTATGTGGGCCACAACTCATACAGGTGCTCCATATCCCAACCAAACGATCACACATACATATTCAAAGCCCGGCACATATGCAGTACTGCTTTTAACAACATGGAACGGCTCCTTCACACATAATGGCGCAGTACGCGCCGTAACTGGAGAGATTGTTAACTCCTCGGTGGCAACCGTCACCGTTGTATCGGCCCCTACCCGCTTTACGAAATGAGATGAGCATGAGAACTGAAAAAGAGGCGCTATCTATTACATCAACGGCACAGGCCACTGATGCGAAATTCATTGCACTTGTTAGTAGCTTTGCCGTCATTGAGGGTTCACCCGATATCAACGATCGCCAGCAAGAGGGTGCAACTGCAGTTATCGATTTAGCGGGGGAGTTTGAAAAATTTGCCGACTCTGCAAGTCCAGAAAACATCGCAAAGGTTTTGGGGCGCCTTAGCGACATTCAGGTGCGCGACTTTGCCCTGGGTTCGCATAACGCCGCCAGCTTTGAAAACTACTGGGGGATGTGGCGTTACTTATTACAAGTGGCCCCCGTTGGTTATGTCGCACCAGTAGCCTGTTTATTTGCAAGCCTTGCCTATGAATGTGGGGATATTCCGCTGGCTTACAGGGCCCTGGATCGCGCCACCCTCGATCAACCCGCATACTCGCTCACGATTTTGCTGCGCCGTGTCTTTGGTTCGGGTTGGCCCGCTGCAGCCTTTGCTGCGATGCGCACCGAGCTACATCCCAAAGTGAGCTCTGGGATCTTTGACTAGGTGCCGCTCTCTGTTATACTCCTGCTAGGTCATGAGTTCTAGCGCATAGCCTCGGCTTGCTAGACGGCAACCCTCCACCACGGTGGGGTGCTCCGGGTGAAGACCAGATCGATAGCAACAAGGCCATCGATAAGCGTGGATCACTCCAACCGTATTACTGTCAACGTTGGCCGTAGGTATATGAGTGATCCCATAACTGGGAAGGTATGTATTACATGTCATCGTTTACATTTGAAGAGGCAGCATTTGAAACCCGTCAGATTCACGCCGGGCAGATAGCAGATCCAACAACTGGCGCTCGCGCACTACCGCTATATCAGACCACTGCATATCAGTTCCGTGATACAAAGCATGCCGCGGATCTATTTGGATTAGCAGAGCTGGGCAATATCTATACACGCATCATGAATCCAACACAGGATGTTGTTGAAAAAAGAATCGCATCTCTAGAGGGTGGCGTTGCAGCACTTCTTCTCTCATCAGGATCGGCGGCAACGGCATTTGCAGTCTTAGCCGTTGCAACTGCAGGAGATCACATCGTCTCATCCAAGTATCTTTACGGTGGAACCTATAACTTGTTCCATTACACACTACCGACATTTGGTGTCGAAGTAAGCTTCGTCGATAATCCTAATGATCCAGCTGAATGGGCAAAGGCAGTGCGTCCCAATACAAAGGCGTTTTTTGGTGAGAGTATCTCAAACCCTAATAACGATATTTTAGATATCACCGCCGTTGCAAAGGTTGCACATGAGAACCATGTCCCATTAATCGTCGATAACACAGTGGCAACACCGTATATTATTAAGCCAATCGAGTTCGGTGCCGATGTTGTTGTACACTCTGCAACTAAGTTTCTATCAGGACATGGAAACGTTGTTGTCGGTGCGATTGTGGATTCAGGTAACTTTGATTACGCCCTGTACCCAGAAAAGTTCACCAGTTTTAATACCCCCGATCCCTCCTATCACGGTCTGGTCTATGCCCAAGCCCTCGGAGTCGGTAGCGCATTCGGTGCAAACCTGGCCTATATCTTTAAGATTCGCCTGACTTTGCTGCGCGATATTGGGGCAGCTGTTAGTCCATTTAATGCATGGCTACTTGCCCAAGGTCTTGAAACTCTCACACTTCGCATGAGGCAGCATTTGGAAAACGCGAAGGCCGTTGCAACATGGCTAGATGGACATCCACAGGCGGAGAAGGTGTACTACTCATCACTACCGAACTCTCCATATAACAAGCTTGCAACTAAGTATGCGCCCAAGGGCTCAGGCTCGGTCTTATCCTTTGAAATCAAGGGTGGAATCGAGGCGGGACAGAGATTTGTTGAGGCGCTGACCTTGCACTCACACGTTGCCAATATTGGTGATGTGCGCTCTCTTGTTATTCATCCAGCATCAACGACACACTCACAACTATCGGCAGAGGAGCTATTAAATACCGGTGTTACACCTGGATTAATCCGCTTATCGGTAGGTCTTGAAGATATTGAAGACATTAAGGCCGATTTAGCAGATGGGTTCGCAGCGGCCAAGTAATGCGCGATACAAAGGTGTTGGTTACCGGTGCATGGCTTGAAACCCATGCACCCGGTGATCGCCTCTTTGTACATATCGGTGATTTACTGCTTGAAAGCGGTGAGACGTTAGAGAACATCACTATCGCTTATCAAAGTTGGGGCACACTCAATGCCGAAAAAGATAATGCGATTTTAGTCAATCATGCAATGACCGGTTGGTCAGATATCACTGGCTGGTGGCCGTTGATGGTTGGACCGGGTCTGCCATTTGATAGCGATAAGTATTTTGTTGTATGCCCCAATGTTATTGGTGGCTGTCAGGGTTCAACGGGTCCATCATCTATTGCACCCGATGGCAAACGCTATGGTTCGCGCTTTCCATCGCTAACGATTAGAGATATGGTCGCCGCCGAAGTCGCCTTGAGCGATGTGCTGGGCATTAGAAAATACCGTCTTGCAGTCGGTCCATCTCTGGGCGGAATGCGATCACTTGAATGGGCCGTGCAGCTGCCACATCGCGTGAGTGCTATCTGCACCATCGGCTCATCGGCAGTTGCTACGGGAGATCAGATCGGCACATGTTCGATTCAGATTAGGGCGATTAAAACCGACCCTCATTTTTACGGCGGGGATTACTACGACAGGGCGCAAGGCCCGATCGAAGGTATGGGGATCGCACGCAGAATCGCTCATCTGACATATCGCACAGAGGCCGAAATGGATGTGCGCTTTGGGCGAGAGCTTCAGGGAGATGACACGGGCCGCTACGCCGTTGAGTCCTATCTAGATCATCAGGCCAACAAGTTAGCCCATCGCTTTGATGCCAATACCTATATCGCCCTCTCTGAGGCGATGAATAGCCACGATCTTGGACGTGGACGCGGGGGAGTTGCCGCCGCACTTTCGGGCATCACAATCCCAGTCGTTGCCGTGGCTATCGATAGCGATCGCTTGTTTCCGGTGCGCCTGCAGGCTGAGATCGTAGAGTTAGCCCCGCTGGCCGCGCCATTGGTAACGATTGGATCACCTTTTGGCCACGATGGCTTCCTCGTTGAGGTTGAATCGGTCGGAAATGTGATCAGATCTGCGCTCGCCCTGGTTTAATCGCCAAAAAACAGCGTTTTCGATGTGCATTTACTCCTGTGGATAAATTATAATATAGATATCGCTTCAGCGCATAGCTGATGAAACCAAAGGACGATTGTGGCTGTATTTAGTGCGCTCAAAAATAAGGTCAAGAAGAAGTCCACTGTGAAAAAAAGCGCGCCGGTAAAGAAGAGAGCTGTGAAAAAAGCCGTTGCAAAGAGAGCGCCAGCGAAAAAAGCAGCTCCAGGTAAAAAGGCTGCAAATATTGGGTTGAAAAAAGATTTAACGGCAAAAGATGTTCAAGTGATCGTCGATGCTAAGCATGCAGTAACACGCAACCATGAGATTTTGCTCGAACTCGAACGTCGCGGTGTTACAGCGATTAACCGAATTCCAAAGAAGGCCGATAAAGATTTAGTCGACGAGGCCCGCGCATTAGCCCTTGAGATCCCAGTGATTACTGAAAAGCTTCGAAAAGCTGGACTTGGCACACCTGCACGTATCTTGAAAAAGGCCGAGTATGCATTGATCCTAACAAAGCCAGGTGCGTTAGCACCTGGCAAGGCCGGCAAAGTGGCCATCGTCAGTATTAATGGTGAAGAAGTAGAGCTGGAAGAAGTAGAGCTCGAAGATGATGAGACTTTAATTGCAGAGGCGGGCGAACGCGTCGATGCCGAAAACAAGATTCGAGTCGTCACCCTTTCCGATGAGTTGAGTAAAGCTAAGGGCTCATTTACTTTGGCAGATTCTGAGGCCGACGATGAAGAGGAAGATAAGAACGAGCGTGAAAAACTAAAGAAGGATTTACGGAACGTCAACATCGTTATCGAGGCGATTAACTCAAAGATTAACAACGCCGCAACCCTTACCCGCTACGGTATTGCAGAGGCTGAATCCAAGGCGCTGACATACAAGCAGATTCAACAGCAGTTTGAGATGAAGACCTTTACTGAAAAATCGGCAAAGACTGCCGCTGAGGCCGTAACTATCGGCTCATTAAAGAACCTCGAAGATCTCCTTAACTACTTCATCGAAAAGATGAAGGTCGTACAGCGCGAAATTAAATACCTTCCACCTGAGCAGACGGTTATGACCGCCGGTGCAACGGCTGACCCTGTTAAGGATTACCTCAAGCAGATCGGCCGCGTAGCTTTGCTTAACGCTGAGCTAGAAGTAGAGCTTGCAACAAGAGTTGAAGTCGGTCTATTTGCCGAATCAAAGCTCAAGAATGAAAAGAAGTTAGAAAAGAGGTTAAAGCGCGAATTGGAATGGCTAGTTGATGATGGCAAGCGCGCAAAGAACCACTTGCTCGAAGCCAACCTTCGCCTCGTTGTATCCCTTGCTAAGCGCTACACCGGTCGCGGAATGCTCTTCCTTGATCTAATCCAAGAGGGTAACTTAGGTTTGATCCGCGCAGTTGAGAAGTTCGACTACACAAAGGGTTACAAGTTCTCAACGTATGCCACATGGTGGATTCGCCAGGCGATTACACGTGCGATGGCAGACCAGGCCCGCACAATCCGTATCCCTGTTCACATGGTTGAAGTTATTAATAAGTTGGCCCGTGTACAGCGCCAGATGTTGCAAGATCTTGGCCGCGAACCAACCCCAGAAGAGCTAGCTAAAGAGCTCGACATGACGCCTGAGAAAGTGGTGGAAGTTCAAAAGTATGGCCGTGAACCGATTTCACTTCACACACCACTGGGTGAAGAAGGCGACAGCGAGTTTGGTGATTTGATTGAAGACTCTGAGGCCGTTGTTCCAGCCGATGCCGTCTCCTTCACATTGCTACAAGAGCAGTTGCACTCGGTTCTGGATACTTTGTCCGAGCGTGAAGCTGGCGTAGTTGCGATGCGCTTTGGTCTCACCGATGGGCAGCCAAAGACTCTTGATGAGATAGGTAAGGTATATGGCGTTACACGCGAGCGTATCCGCCAGATTGAATCTAAGACAATGTCGAAGCTTCGTCACCCATCACGTAGCCAAGTTCTACGCGACTACTTGGATTAAGCCATGAGTAATGCGCGCATTTATATAAATCCTGTGAGTGGTTCGATTAAGTTGATTGGGCCAGTGGATTTTGTTGATCACGAAGGTAATGTGCTTGAAACTAGAGAGAATGTGAAATTTTGCGGCTGCGGTTTATCAAAAGACAAGCCCAATTGCGATGGTTCACACAGAGATAAATTAGAAAAGAAAAGCTAACTAGATAGCAGGTGCTTCGACGAGCTTTTTGCTCTCGTCGATAATTCTGGCAGCTACACCCTTTAGCTTTTCAGCGTATTCCTTGCCATGGTGGGCACAGAACATGAGCTCTCCACCGTTAAGAAGTACTGCCCGCACATATGCCTGGGCTCCGCAGCGATCGCAGCGGTCAAGGGCGTTAAGAGGTAGTGATTCGAGCATCACTTGATCTGACATATCTCTCTCTCCGTTCTCGATATTCGTTCTTCCTATGGAACATCAAACCATGTCTGGTTATTCCCCGCTTGTTAATATCAAAGTAATTTCCTGAGAATATGCAGATTATGCAGGGATTATCAGTATTTGAGACGTAATCGGCGCGCTTGCCTGCGATTAATCGCCTCTGGCGATAACCTTTGCCCCCGTGGCAGATAAAGATATAGCGACAAGTGTGCCGGACAGCTATACCGCAAAAGATTTAGCGGTCCTGGAAGGCCTTGATGCCGTTCGAAAACGCCCAGGTATGTATGTCGGTTCTACCGATTCACGTGGCCTTATGCACTGCTTGTGGGAAATCATCGACAACTCAGTTGATGAATCTCTGGCTGGATACTGCAAGAAAATTGAGATTAATCTTGAATCCGATGGCTCTGTTGAAGTCCATGATGATGGTCGCGGAATCCCCGTTGATAAAGAGCCAAAGACTGGTTTAACCGGCGTTGAAGTTGTTTTAACAAAACTACATGCCGGTGGAAAATTTGGTGGCGGCTCATATGCCGCATCTGGTGGTCTGCACGGTGTTGGTGCATCGGTTGTGAACGCACTTGCATCGCGCCTGGATGCTGAAGTCGATCGCGATGGCAAGATTTATTGGATGTCTTTTCAGCGCGGTAATGCAGGAATCTTTGATGGCGATGGCCCTAAGGCGGCCTTCGAACCAAAGTCGGGGCTGCGTGTTATTGGAAAGATTTCTAGCAAAGTAACTGGCACACGTATTAAGTGGTGGGCAGATAAGCAGATTTTCTTAAAAGAGGCCGAGTTCGTACTTGAAGAGATTTATGATCGCGCACGCCAGACCTCGTATTTAGTGCCGGGGTTGATGCTCATTGTTAACGATAATCGTACGAAGGTAAAGACCTCTGAAACCTTTTTCCACAAAAGCGGAATCACCGAATACTGTAATTTCCTACAGCCCGATGAACCAGTAGGCGATGTAATACGTATTTACGGTACTGGACATTATCAAGAGACCGTGCCGGTGTTGGACGATAAAGGCCATATGGTTTCAACCGAGGTCGAGCGCGATATGGAGGTCGATATCGCAATGAAGTGGGGCGATGGCTTTGAAACTACCCAGCGCTCATTCGTAAACATTATTGCTACCCCTAAGGGCGGCACGCACATATTTGGCTTCGAGCGCTCACTGATAAAGGTCATCAACGAGGCGCTGCGATCGACGAAGACCCTGGCCAATAAAGAGGCCGATGTAATTAAAGATGACATCCTCGAAGGCATGACGGCCGTTATCACTGTGCGAATGTCAGAGCCACAGTTCGAGGGCCAGACTAAAGAGGTTCTTGGCACCGCGGCTGCAACGCGCATTGTTTCGGCCGTTGTCGCCGACAAGATGAAAGAGTATTTCAACACTACAAAGCGAATCGATAAAGCTAATGGTCGCTTGGTCCTTGAAAAAATCGCAGCGGCATCGCGCACACGCATTAGCGCGCGTGCCCATAAAGATTTACAGCGTCGTAAAAACGCTCTGGAATCCTCATCGCTTCCCACAAAGCTCTCAGACTGTCGCTCAGAGGATGTCACGCGCACTGAACTATTTATCGTAGAGGGTGATTCGGCCCTTGGTACAACTAAGGCTGCGCGCAATAGTGAGTTCCAGGCAATTCTACCGATTCGCGGAAAGATCCTTAATGTACAGAAGGCATCGCTTTCACAAATGCTCGAAGATAAAGAGTGCGGATCGATTATTCAAGTAATCGGCGCGGGCTCTGGGAAATCCTTTGAATTAGATGAAGCACGCTATGGTCGTGTTATTTTGATGTCAGATGCCGATGTTGATGGTGCACATATTCGCTGTCTGCTGCTTACTTTGATGTATCGCTACATGCGTCCGCTGATCGATTCGGGCCGCGTTTTCGCCGCTATTCCACCTCTGCACCGCATCGAAGTGATGGGCGTGGGAGGCAAAAAGGGCGAATACATATACACCTATAGTGATGATGAGATGAAGAAAATCACTGCAGAGTTAAAGAAGAGCGGCAAGAAGTGGAAAGAGCCGATTCAGCGCTATAAAGGTCTGGGTGAAATGGATGCAGATCAACTGCGCGAAACCACGATGGAGCCAGATGCCCGTACGTTGCGACGTATTACTGTCTCGGATGCAGCAGCGGCCGAGGCGATGTTTGAGCTACTTATGGGCAGTGATGTCGCCCCACGTAAAGAGTTCATTGCCAACGCTGAAATCGATCGCGACCACATCGACGCTTAGTCGATAGAGACTAAGTCGAAATACTCCTCTTTCCAGAGATCCTCATCGCCATCGGGCAACAAGATTACGCGCTCAGGCTTAAGGGATTGAACTGCCCCTTCATCGTGGCTGACCATGATGACTGCGCCCTGATACTCACTTAAGGCGCCAAGGATTTCGGCGCGAGATGCTGGATCTAAGTTATTTGTTGGCTCATCAAGTAGTAAAACGTTAGCTGCCGATACAACCAGAAGAGCTAATGCAAGACGCGTACGCTCACCACCTGATAAGACCTTTACTGGTTTATGAACATCATCGCCGATAAAGAGGAATGAACCCAAAGTATTGCGAGCCTCAGGCTCGCGCAGATCTGGGGTCGCCGACATCATGTTTTCAAGCACCGTGCGCTCAAAGTCCAGCGACTCGTGCTCCTGGGCGTAGTAACCAATCTTTAAACCATGTCCATGTTCAACGGTGCCGGTATCAGACTCTAATTCGCCGGCCAAGATACGCAGCAGCGTAGTTTTGCCCGCACCGTTGAGTCCAAGGATTACAACACGCGATCCCTTATCGATAACACATGAAACATCGGTAAAGATTTCCAATGAACCATAAGATTTTGAAAGCTCTTCACCCGAAAGTGGAACCTTGCCACATGGGGCAGGGGTAGGAAAGCGCAGACGTGCAACCTTGTCGTTGACACGCACATCTTCAAGGTTCGAGCGAAGCTTTTCAGCACGACGTAACATGCCCTGGGCCGCCGTTGCTTTAGATGCTTTAGCGCGCATCTTCTCACCTTGCTTCTGCAGAATCTCGGCACGCTTTTCGGCGTTAGCGCGCTCCTTCTTGCGGCGATGTTCATCCTGTTCGCGCTGCAATAAATATGCTTTCCAACCTAAGTTATAAACATCGATCACGTTACGGTTGGCATCTAAGTAAAAGACTTTATTGACAACTGTTTCAATTAAGTGAACATCGTGGGAGATAATCACAAGACCACCTGAGTACTTGGAGAGAAACTCGCGCAGCCAAATGATGGAATCGGCATCTAAGTGGTTTGTTGGCTCATCGAGCAATAATGTTTCGGCCCCGCTAAATAAGATGCGGGCAAGCTCGATACGGCGGCGCTGACCACCAGATAGCGTTGAAAGCTCGTGGCCAAAGAGGGCCTCGGTCACACCTAATGATGTTGCAATCGCTTCGGCCTCTGCGGTGGCCGCATAACCACCTGCGG
>SHVG01000024.1 GCA_009691145.1 Candidatus Planktophila sp.
CTTTATCTAGCTAATACAGATTCATGGATTGGTTCGCTTGCATTAAGTAGCGATCTTCCAGTTATTAATGCCGACACAGAGGTTGTTGTCTCACCCAGTGGCGCCGAATCTTTTGTTGAATGTGGCGTGAAATGGTTTTTGCAAAATAATGGCGGTAGCGATGGCGATAGTACGGCTCAGGTTTTGGGATCTGCAATCCACGCCTTTGCCGCCAAGATGGTGCAAGAGCCAGGTACGACTAAGGCAGATCTGATTTCAAAGCTTGAAAGTTCGTGGAGGTTAATTGATCCAGACTCTGGCTGGGTCAGCGCATCGCATCTAGAAAACGCCGTCACGATGCTTGAAAAGTTTGTCGACTACCACGTCAAAACAACCCGCACAGTCGTCGATGCCGAAATGCGCTTTGATGTAAAACTCGGTCGTGCACGTATTAAGGGCAGTGTTGATCGCTTAGAGGTAGAGGCCGATGGTAGCTTATTTATTATTGATTTTAAAACGGGGGCAAGTGCAATCAGTGTCAAAGATGCAAAAGAGAATCTGCAGTTAATGAGTTATCAAGTCGGAATCGCCGAAGGTGGATTTACTCAAGGCACAATCAGCGCCGGCGCCGAGCTTGTGTACTTGGGTACCGATGCAGCCAGTGCAACGATTCGATCTCAGCACGGTATTGATATCGAGGCGACAAAGACAAAGCTCAATGAAATCGGAGAAGGCATGGGCGCTGCCACCTTCTTTGCCACGATCAATAAGCGCTGTAAAGGCTGCCCAGTGCGTAAATCCTGCCCAGTTCAAAGCGATGGGCGGACGGTGATCTCATGAGCCTTGATGCTAAGTATTCACCGCAAGAGATCATCGCCAAACTACAGGCACACCCAAAGTTCGGTGCGACGATTCAGCCGATTACTCCATTTCAATCGGCGATTATTAGTAGCGAGCTAGAGCCCGCCGTTGTTATTGCAGGTGCGGGCTCGGGCAAGACAGAGACAATGAGCAATCGCGTCCTCTATTTAGTTGCCAATGGCTTTGTAACCCCCGATCAAATCTTAGGTTTAACCTTTACGCGAAAAGCCGCAGGTGAGTTATCTCTACGCGTTCGCAAGCGTTTGCGACAACTTGCCACGCTGCCCGAGTTCAAATACATCACATCATCGGCGACATCGGTTGCCACTTATCACTCATACGCCGGCAAACTATTGAGCGAACATGCGATCCGCTATGGAATCGATGCCGATGCCGAAGCTTTAGGCGAGGCCGCTATCTGGCAGATCGCATCCGATGTTGTGCGCAACTGGTCTGATGATTCCTATCGCAATCAGAGCGCGGTTAGTACCGTCATTAAGGATTTACTTGGGCTTTCAAAGCTGATGCTGGAGCACCAAGTCAAGGCGGCCGATATCCAAGCAATCGGCGATGAAATCCTGCAGGCGCTTGCACCGTTAGCTGGTGCGCGCAACGAAGAGGTTCGAAGCGTAGAGCGCGCGATGCTCCAACGTGCATCCCTGTTGCCGATGGTCGATGCCTTCATGCAACGACGCAAAGCAGCGGGTGAATTTTCCTTCGATGATCAGATGTCATTAGCTGCCGATATCGCGCAGAACTTTGGCGATGTCGGTGTTTTAGAGCGCGGGAAATACAAAGTTGTCTTACTCGATGAGTATCAAGATACTTCGCAGTCACAGGTACGCATGTTGTCATCTCTATTCGGCAATTTGGTTAATGAAACGGGACACCCCGTTATGGCAGTTGGTGACCCATCACAGGCTATTTATACCTGGCGCGGGGCATCGGCCGGCACGATGGCATCTTTCACTCACTACTTTCCAAAGCTCGATAGCCAAAAGGGGAGTGCGCAATTTACTCTGCCAACAACATTTAGAAACGATGCGATGATTTTGGCGGCCGCTAATCGCATTAGCGATGAGATTAAATTAGCCGGCGGACAACAAGTTGTAGAGCTTGAGGCAAGGAGCGATGCCGGTATAGGTGAAGTCGCCTATGGAATCTTTGAAACTATCGATGCCGAGGCCGCTGCAATCGCCGAGTATGTAAAGAGTAATTGGAGCCCAACATCGGGCAAGAGCGCGGCGGTATTAGTACGAAAGCGGGCACAGATCACTGCCATTGAAAACGCGCTGCGCCAGCAAGGCCTGCCCGTAGAGGTCATTGGTATCGGTGGATTAATCCACGTGCCAGAGGTCGCCGATGTTGTTTCGATGCTAAAGATTATTACAGATCCCGATGCAGGGTCGGCCCTGATGCGCCACTTAACAGGTCCGCGAATTAACTTAGGCCCACGCGATATTGCAGCCCTCGGTGCATACAGTCGCGATCGCGCAAAGGCGCTGCATGCAGATTCAAAGAGTTTTATTAAGAAAATCGCGGCTGGCAACCCCGATCAATTAGAGGCCGATGATCAATTCGTGGGTTCGATTATCGATGCCTTAGATGAAATTCATAGCGCCAAAAAGAGCGGCTTTAGCGATATCGGATATCAACGCCTTGTGCGCTTTGCCGGCGATCTACGGCGTTTACGATCGCGTGCTGGTGGGCAGATCAGCGATTTAATTACTGAGATTGAAAACTACTTAACCTTGGAGAGTGAGATAACCCTGCGCGATGGCTCACAAACAGGTCGCAGGCATTTAGATCGCTTCTTAGATGAGGCGGCAAAGTTCGAGCGCAGTGGTGGCACAGTGAGTGCATTTTTGGATTGGCTCGATGTCGCCGCCGATGCTGAAGGCGGTCTCAAGGCTGGGGCCCCTGAAATTCGCAGTGATGTAGTGCAGATTTTGACCGTGCATATGGCCAAAGGCGCTGAATGGGATGTCGTTGCAGTACCAGGGTTGGCCGAAGGAACCTTCCCTAGTAACAACACCAATGATCCCGATAACTGGTTAAAGAATGAGAAACATATTCCCTTTCCACTGCGCGGTGATGCTAAAGAGCTACCTGTCTTTTCTCTGCATGGAATCACGAAAAATAGCGAGGCGGCAAAGGCGATTAAGGATTTTGCTTCGCGTTGTGTAGAAAACATTAAGATGCGCGAGGAGATGCGCCTGGCATACGTTGGCATTACTCGGGCTAAATCACATTTAATCTGCACAACGTCGCGTTGGCGCGATGGCAGTAAATCAGTGGAACCTAGCGAGATTTTTTATCTCATCGCTGGCGTTGCAAGCGCACTCGGAGGGCCAATGATTTCCGATGCACCCGCCCCCGAAGATGGCGCGGAAAATCCAACACTTAAAAATCCAATTACTGCTATCTGGCCCCGTGATCCACTGGGTGAGCGACGTGGGGCATTTGATGCAGGGATTGCATTAGTTAATGAAAGCGCTGCACATGCATTAGGTGAAGTCAGTGATTCCGAAATCGCATCGTGGATAGATGATGCGCAGGCTTTGATTACCGAAAACAAACAACGCGCCAATGGCGCGATACAGGTCCCACTACCGCCACGGCTTTCAACATCCACACTCGTTGCACTCCACGCCAATCCACAAGAGCTCGCGCTCAATATTCGCCGCCCAATGCCCCGCGGACAGGATCAATATTCGCGCCGCGGCACGGCATTTCACTTGTGGGTCGAACGCCAATTCACCGACGCCGCTACTTTGTTTGGCGATGAGTATCTAGATTATTTAGATCCACTCGATGATGATTCAAAGCTCGATGATTTGAAAAAAGCCTGGCTATCGAGTGAGTTCGCAACGCGAACACCCGTGCGCGTTGAAGTTCCCTTCGAAACCACTATTGCCGGCGTTTTAATCCGCGGTCGCATCGATGCCGTCTATGCAACCCCCACTGGCTTTGAGGTCGTGGATTGGAAGACTGGATCGAGGCAGTTAGGTGAGTCCGCCGCCGTGCAGTTAGCTATGTATCGCCTAGCCTGGGCCAAATTATCAGGGGTCGATATCTCAACGGTTAGTGCGGCCTTTCACTATGTTCCAACATCTCTTACCCATCGCCCAGCAGATTTATTAGATGAAGCCTCACTCATCGCCCTGATTCAATCCATCGAGGGCCAATAACCTCACTAGTTAACGTCGACCTCGATCTGCAACGGCAAGTGATCGCTCATCCCCGAATGTGGGTATGGAATATGGCGTACATCTGCCGGCTTTAACCCTTGCGAGAGAAGATAATCTATCTGAAGCTTTGGATACCAACTCGGGAATGTGCGCTGGGCAGCAAGTGATTGCCATTTAAAGCCGCGGGCAAAGAGAGGGAAGGGGATATTGAGATCTCCCATAAGAATAATCTTCGATTTATCGCTAACGCCCAATGTATTTACCCAACGCTTTATCTTTATCAACTGTGCAAAGTTAAAAAATAGAACAAAGGACAAGTGAGTATTAATTACTAACCAACCATTATCCAAAACCGCAGCCAGGGCACTACGTGGATGATCGCGCACATAGAAACGCTTCATCTTTCCATCGAGCGGAAAGGTCATGAATACTCCAACAGGAGATCCCTTTAAATCCAAACGGTGCCACGATGTAACAGGAATCTTAGAAACCATCCCAATTCCATATCCGGGTTGTGCGACTTGGCTTGCATCTGTAACGAGCTTGTCATCGTTTGCATCTGGATTGCGCCAGTCATCATCGGGTGATCCCATCAACGATGGTGCAAAGGCCCAGTGCGCGGCATTCATCATCGATGCAATATTTCCAACTTGGTTGTGAGTTCCAGAGCGCGCTAGAAAATAGTCGACCTCCTGCAGGCCGATTACATCACTGCGCAGTTGGGCGATTTGTGCGCGAATGAGTGCCCCGTTATCGGCCTCCTTATCGGGTGGCATCGCTTCTCCGTGCAGTAGATTCCATGATGTTATGCGCATGGGGCGATGCTAGTAGTCTGACTCCTTACATGAGCGCACGAAACCAATCACTCTCACCCATCGATCGCGCTAGCGAAATACGCGCCGATGCGGCCAAACTATCCCTGCTCTGGCAATCGGCGCAGATTCTGCCCGTCATTGATGGCCATATCGGGGCCAACGATGGCCAACTGCGATTTCTTACCGCCGAAAACGTTGAGTTTCTATCGGCATCATTTGAATCTGGCGAACGCTATTTCTTAGGGTTAGCTCGAGATGGTGCTCAGCCATATTTTGCATGGCGCACATCCTGGATTAACGAGCCGAGCGATGAGGCAGTTAAGTTTGAGAGCTTTCGAACCCTGCGCGAAGTCGGCGGAGATTTACATGAAGTTGATTTAACTCTTGCCATGCATGCAGTGGGATTGTGTAACTGGCATGCAACCCATCCTCGATGCTCCAGATGCGGGGCAGAGACAATGAGTGATTTAGGCGGAAGCGTTAGGGTATGTGTTGCCGATTCATCCCAGCATCACCCACGTACTGATCCGGCCATAATAGTCTTAGTAAAGGATGGCGCCGATCGGATCCTGCTTGGACATCAAAGTATCTGGCCCGAGAAACGTTTTTCAACATTTGCCGGATTTGTCGAACCCGGTGAATCCTTTGAAGAGTGCGTATCGCGAGAAGTCTTTGAAGAGGCAGGGGTATACTGCAACGATATTAATTATTTAAGATCACAGGCCTGGCCATTTCCAGCATCGGTCATGATTGCATTTGAAGCGATTACCGATCACCCAGATACGGCGAAGGCCGATGGGGTAGAGATAACCGAGATTCAATGGTTTTCTCGCCAAGAGATGAAGGCAGCTATCGCTAAGGCAGAGTTACTGCTGCCGCCAATGATTTCAGTTGCACGCACAATGATTACAGGCTGGTACACAGCTAAAGCCGGTCATAGCGTTGAGGATTTAATCGGCGGAGAGGCGTGGAGGTCGTGAGTAATGACATCCGCGCCGAGGAGATTCTCGAGGCCTTAGATAGCGAACAACGCGCAGTTGCAGTTGCTACTCGCGGACCAGTCTGTGTTATCGCAGGGGCGGGCACAGGTAAGACCCGTGCAATCACCCATCGCATCGCATATGCCGCAGCTATAGGCGTGATGGACCCGCATAAGGTTCTGGCCCTTACCTTTACCGCACGTGCCGCCGGTGAGATGCGCATGCGGCTTCGCTCGTTAGGTGTACCTGCCGTTGCCGCACGAACGATTCACGCTGCAGCCCTTAAACAACTGATCTTTTTCTGGCCACAAGTATTTGGTGGGCGCACGCCGGATTTAATTACATCCAAGACCAGTTTTATTACCGAGGCGATTAAACGCGCTCAGTTAACTGGCGAGCTATCGATTACATCGCGGGATTTAATGCGCGATTTGGCATCAGAGATCGAATGGGCCAAGGTCTCACAGGTTGCACCTCAGGACTACTTATCCGAGCTCGGCAAGCGCCCAACAAGGCCACGTATCAACGCTGAACAAATCGCTAAGGTCTACACGGCTTATGAATCAGTCAAGCAACAAGAGCGTGCGATGGATTTTGAAGATGTACTGCTGCTGACAACGGCGATGATTGAGCAAGAGCGCGAAGTTCGCGAACGTGTGCAGGATCAATACCGCTTCTTTACAGTCGATGAATACCAGGATATTTCACCGCTTCAGCAGCGCTTAATCAATGCCTGGTTGGGTTCGCGTCAAGAGATCTGCGTCGTTGGTGATCCCGCACAGACTATTTACTCATTCGCCGGCGCAACGCCCGTTTTCCTCAACTCATTTACTAACCGTTTTCCAGAGGCCGAAGTTATTCGCTTAACGGCTGGTTATCGCTCAACGCCTGAAATTACATTTATGGCCAATAGTATTTTGCGCAAAGCCCATATGGGCCAAGAGTTAGTTGCTCTCAATGATCACGGTGATAAGCCATCGATCGATGCATTTAAAGATGAGAGCGCTGAAATCGCCGGTATCGTCGATTGGATTAAGCAGTTATTGAGCCAAGGCACGCAGGCTCAAGAGATTGCAGTACTTGCGCGCACTAACAGCCAACTCAATACTCTCGAGCGCGCCATGAACGCTGCCAAGTTACCGTATCAAGTGCGCAACAGTGATCGCTTCTTTGATCGCCCCGATGTTCGCGAGTTTTTAAAGTTAGTGCGCAACGCATCGGTAATCCCAACGCAAGGCGTGTCATGGCTCGACGAGCTTCGCACCCTGGCGCAGCCCTTCTTAACTGGTGCCCACATCGATGGAATCGCAGCGCTGCTGCATTTAGCCAGAGAGTTAGATGGCGATAATGGATTTACACCAAAGAGTCTGCGCACATATTTACGCGAGCTAGAAGATCGTGTCCAGCAAAATAATCCACCAACAATGCCCGTTGCAACACTTGCTACCTTGCATGCAGCTAAGGGCCTTGAATGGGAGCGCGTATTTTTAATGGGTGTTAGCGAGGGCTTATTACCCCTTGAAAACAGCTCGACTAGTAATGATCCAGCATCGATCGATGAAGAGCGCCGTTTGTTTTATGTTGGAATCACGCGCGCAAAGGTTGATCTGCACCTGAGTTATCGTGGTAAACCATCACTCTTTCTGGTGGAGTCCGGCCTCATCACCCTCTAATTCAACGAGAAAGCCCCTATTTACGCTGGGATTTAATCAACTTGCACAAAGCTCAACCCATGCTTTACCCTTGGCATTCCTACATTTCTTGGCGAAATGAGGATGGGTGGAAAGGGAGTAACGAACTATGTCTACGACATCATTCGTATCAGCACAGGCGATGCCTGCTGCTGTGATTGCCTCTACCTATACCAATAAGCGCGCCTCATTCCTTACCGCTAAGCCTGCCTTTTATGCAGCGTTTTATGCCGGATATGAGGCCACTTGGGGTTCTACTCGATAAGAATCGAATGAGAACAGATGCCAAGGGCCTCGAATCCACAAAGGATTCGGGCCCTTTTTCATTACCCGAGAACAACTAACGAGGAACAACCGGAGCACTACCAAAGAGAGAGAAGAGGTGAGGACGATGAGCGTTCTCTTCAGCGAACTACTAGTACCAGGCTGGGCAGATGAGAAGATCGGTTTGGATGCCGTCACCGGCACATATAGCGATGGTTCATCATTTAATCTTCCATGCCATACGGCAGATCCTGAGATGTACTTCTCCGAAGACGAGCTAGCCGTTGCCGAGGCTAAATCGCTCTGTGCTGGTTGCCCCGTGCGCACACAGTGTTTAGAGGGTGCGCTATCTCGTAAGGAGCCGGCCGGTGTATGGGGAGGCGAACTATTTGAAGGTGGTCTAGTTATTTCTCGCAAGCGCAAAGCCGGTCGCCCAACGGCGATCGAGGTTGCTGCGCGCGAAGTAAGTGCACCGATTCAAAAGATGCCTTCGCTACCAGAGGCCACTTCTCCTGCCCCTAGTGAGTCAGAGCGTCAAGAGAGTGCGGCTTAACTTCTTAACTTGCAAAAAAATTCAAATTTGTCAGTGATGGCCAGAGGGCAAAGAGGATTGAGATTGGCAGGATAAGAAAGACAACAGGAATCATCATGGAGATTTCAGCCTTGCCTGCGGCATTCATAACGATATTGCGCTGATTGGCACGTGCCTCTATAGCATGGCGCGATAAGGTTTCGATTAAGGGTGTGCCTCGCAGGGTTGCAGTGACTATTGCATCGATAAATCTGCGGATCATCACGGATTTAACACGGCGGCCCATTGCATCAAGACTTGTATGTAGTGGCTCACCAGTGCGCACAGCGTTGATTACAGTTGCAAACTCCTTTGATAGTTCGCCATCTGCTGAATCTGCAATACGTAACATCGCACTCATCGGACTCTCTCCAGCGGCGATTGCCAATGTGAGCATCTCTATAACTGCTGGAAACTCAGCTTCGATGATTTGGCGGCGTTTTTTTACTTGCGCCGTCAACTCTCTATCGACTATGACCAAGAGAAAAGTAGTGATGAGCGAGGCCAGAAGCAGGGCGGTGAAGAGCGAATGGTTGGAGATGAGAAGTAGAACCATCACTATCGCCGCACTTGCTGCGCAGAAACCAAACTGTCGAATACGAAAATCTTGATAATCGCGCTCGGTGCTGCGCCCGAGTTCTTCTAGACGTAGATGAATCCCGCTCTTATCGCGGGTCTGCGATGCACTGGCCTTGGCGCGACGCTCTAACTCTTTAAATGGATCACCCTGTGAATCAAAGGCAAAGAGCAGCCCGCCGGGAATAGCAAAGAGCATTGCAATCAGGATTATTGTGAAGATTATCGGCCCCCTTGTTGTGCGCCAGTAAAAACGCGAGGCATCTGGGGTAAGCGACCCAGACGATTCATCCATATATAAGCGATCGCAGTCATAACTAATCCTGCAACCAAAATCGCACCACCTGTCGGCGTTGAATAAGCCGCGGCAGTGCTGGGTTGTGTCGATAGCAAGAGCAGAAGAATCCAAGGGGCGGCGGCGGAAAGATGTGCCGAGTTTTTAATCCAGCCATGCTTAACTTCAATCTCACGGCGAAGGGCTAAATCTTGGCGCAGAAAGTCCCCGAGGGTTCGAAGAATTGCTAATAGCTCACTTCCGCCTAAGGCTTTAGAGATTAATAGAGCTTCGAAAATCTGATCACTGCCGTGTTGATGAAAGAGATTTTTTAACTCATTGATTGCTTCACCGACATCGCCATGACGATAGAGTGAATTTCGGAACTCAGTAAATGCCGGCCGCAGGATTTCAGGGCCGCGAGTTGAAAGCCCGGTCAAGGATTCACTCAGAGATAAGCCCGATTGGATTCCAGACATTAAATGGTCGATGACCTCTGGCCATGCTGCGATGAGCGCTGATTCATTGTGTGAACTCTTACTGCGCAAGGTGACGAAGGTGATACCGGCAACGAGTGCGCCAAAGGCCAGAGAAATGGAGACCGCTTCAGTTGTTAGATAAATAACTGCAATAGTGAGCGATGAAAAGGAGGCTGTGCGTAATTTGATTTTCATTGGCGCCACCAAGCGGTGAGAGGTGCACCGATTGCCGCAAACTTGTCGGCATGCGGAAGTGTTCCAATTCCGCGGTCATAATCATTTCCATTCCAGATCCACAGAGTTTCAATCTCGGCGCGATCATTTTCATACCGACCAGTGAGGGCAGAAATCTCTTTAACGCGACGCATTCCACTTTGATCAAGAGAGACATGCACGATTAAATCAAAGGCCGATGCAACCGTTGGAGCGATGAATTTGTGCGAGATATTCTCACCGGCTAATAGCGGCAACGTCTGCAGTTTGATAATCGCATCACGGGGAGAGTTCGCGTGAAGGGTGCCCATGCCAGGAAGGCCAGAGTTCAGCGCGATGAGAAGATCTAACGCCTCGGCTTCACGGACTTCACCGACGATGATGCGCGATGGGCGCATACGCAGTGACTCTTTTATTAAGCGTCGCAATGGAATCTCACCTTCTCCCTGCAGATTTGCGCTGCGGGTTTGCAGTGCAACGACATCGGGGAGCTGTGGACTGAGTTCAAATACCTCTTCGATTGTTACCACACGCTCTATGCGTGGGATCGCACCGGCTAAAGCGTTAAGCATTGTGGTTTTACCTGCCTGCGTACCACCACTAACTAAGATATTTAATCCGGCACGCACAGAGTTTTTAAGCGCCGTTGCAATAAAGGCTGTCATCACACCGCGTTTGACTAAGTCATCAATACCTAAGTTGGACATTAAGTGCTTTCGAATATTTACGGCCCAGTGTTGGGCTGTGATCTCGGGGATTGCAACATGCAATCGGCTGCCATCGGGCAGGCGTGCATCGACAAATGGATGCGAAAGATCTAAGCGGCGACCGCTCCACATCAGTGCGCGTTCAACGATATTGCGCACATCCTCAGTGGTGAGCAGGAGATTGGTTAACTCACTCTTGCCAGAGCGCGCAATAAATATGCGCTCAGGAGAGTTAATCCAAATCTCTTCAATAGTTGGGTCGCTCATGAAGGGTGCGATTGCACCGAAGGTAATATCTATATCTAGGTCCATGTGGGAAACCTAGATCTGCAACTAACAGCCAGAGGTGTTAGCCAATCAATGCGTGGATAAAGGCGCCTCATCCAATCGATTAAGAAGCTCTAGGCCGCTCTCACCCTGCAGCGATGTAACCATTGAAAGGGATATATGTAGCGTGTGATTGACCGAGAGTGAGGGGGTTGAGTGAAGACGCGTGATCAACTGCTGCGCAGCAGTTTCGCCATCGCTAATTAAAACCACGCACTCATTAACGCCTAAGCGGCCGATGCACTCAGAGCCTCTGATTAAGCTGCGCAGCTCACAGGAGAAGCGCAGAATATCTTCGGCACCGAGTTGGGGGCGCTCTCCATCTACGATGCGAGGCATGAAAGTAATTTTAACGGCGCTAAAACTCATCTGCGTGCGCATCGAATGCGCGACCTCGCGCCGCAACTGCTCATAGAAAAACGGGGGAGCCGCTAAGTGTGTCTGCGAGTCATGGATTCCATCGTGGGAAAAGAGTGCGCTGTGGTCGGATAAATGAGTTAATCTCTCTTCCATGACTCAGGATCCTTCCAAAGCAGCCAAGGCCCGCGCAGTAGTGGCATCCCTACTCATCGTTGAGGCATGTGTGATTGCCGCCCTTGGTCTGTGGTTAATATTTCTAACTCTCACCGCAGATAGTTTTGAGTTCCTGCCACTACTAGGGGATTTGTTATTTGTTTCACTTGGTAGCGGCGGATTAGCGGGCGCGGCGATTGGATATCGCCGTGGTAAATACTTTGGTCGCGCACCTGCCGTCCTTGCAAATTTAATTGCCCTCGGAGTTGTTTCATATCAAGTCCAGGCCGGCCTTTGGCTAGTTGCAGTTCCGCTAGCCATACTCGCCACCGCTACTTTGGCCGCGGCGCTGCGCGCGATTCCGACTGCAGAGTAAGGCGTGAGGTAGGGCTTTAAAAGCCCCGATAGACTCCCAGCTTCACAGAGTAGGGGGCGCAATGAGCGAGAACGATAAAGTCGCAATGCTGGGTCTGACCTATGACGATGTCTTGTTATTGCCCGATGCCTCAGATGTGGTGCCCTCTGAGGTCGATACCACTACACAGTTAACCCGCACAATTTCTATCGCTGTGCCTTTAGTTTCATCGGCGATGGATACGGTCACTGAATCGGCGATGGCAATAGCTATGGCTAAGGCCGGGGGGATTGGAATCATTCACCGAAACCTACCGATAGCCGATCAGCTCACCCACGTGAAATTAGTAAAGAACGTTGGCCTTGTAGGGGCGGCCGTTGGTGTGGGAGATGATGGCTTTGCTCGTGCGCAGGCGTTAATTCAAGCAGGCGTTGATGTTGTGGTTGTCGATACCGCTCATGGACATCATCGAGCCGTGCTCGAGGCGATTGCACGGATTAAGAAGTTTTCACCAGATATTCAAATTATCGGTGGCAATGTTGCAACACGTGCAGGTGCACAAGCCTTAATCAACGCTGGGGCAGATGCAGTCAAAGTTGGTGTGGGTCCTGGATCGATTTGCACAACACGTGTTGTTGCAGGCGTTGGTGTTCCGCAGATTACTGCAATCATGGAGGCAGCTAAGGCATGCAACAAGGCAGGTATTCCATTAATTGCCGACGGCGGACTTCAATACTCAGGTGACATTGTTAAAGCAATCGTTGCCGGTGCACATTCGGTCATGCTTGGCTCGTTATTGGCAGGGTGCCAAGAATCACCCGGGGAACTTATTGAGATTAACGGCGTTAAGTACAAGTCTTATCGCGGCATGGGTTCATTGGGTGCGATGCAATCACGCGGGGAGCAAAAGTCGTATTCAAAGGATCGCTATATGCAGGACGATGTCCTATCTGAGGACAAACTTGTCCCTGAGGGCATCGAAGGCAAAGTTGCCTTCCGTGGAAGCGTTGAAGATGTTGTGCATCAATTAGTGGGTGGGCTGCGCTCTGGAATGGGTTATGCCGGCGCCCCTGATATCGAAACGCTTCGCCGTGAGGGGCGTTTAATTCAGATTACTGCAGCGGGTTTGCAGGAGAGTCACCCACACGATGTTGCCCATGTGGCCGATGCACCTAATTACCAGCAGAGAGGCCGCTCATGAGCGAGATCGAGATTGCACCTGGAAAGCGCGCCAGAACAGCCTATTCCTTTGACGATATTGCAATCGTTCCTAGCCGTCGCACACGTGACCCCGAAGAAGTCTCCACTGCATGGCAGATAGATGCCTACAAATTTGATCTACCCATGTTGGCAGCTCCCATGGACTCAGTTGTCTCACCTCACACTGCGATTGAAATCGGACGCCTGGGTGGTGTGGGTGTTTTAAATCTTGAGGGTCTGTGGACACGCTATGAAGATCCACGTATACCGCTGGGTGAGATTGCATCGATGCCAGATAAGCATGCAACTAAGCGCATGCAGGAGATTTATACCGAGCCCATTAAGCCAGAGCTTATTAAAGAGCGAATCCAACAGATCCGCGATGGCGGTGTCACTGTCGCCGCCTCACTTTCACCTGCCCGTACGGCGCAACTGCACAAGGCGGTTATCGATGCCGGCGTAGATATCTTTGTAATCCGTGGAACAACTGTCAGCGCCGAACATGTTGCCGCTGAAACCGAGGCGTTAAATTTAAAGAAGTTTATCTATGAGCTCGACGTACCAGTCATCGTTGGTGGTGTTGCAACTGCAACTGCAGCACTTCACTTAATGCGTGCAGGTGCTGCAGGAGTATTGGTTGGCTTCGGTGGCGGTGCAACACATA
Source organism: Candidatus Planktophila sp. (assembly GCA_009691145.1). Classification (GTDB taxonomy): domain Bacteria; phylum Actinomycetota; class Actinomycetes; order Nanopelagicales; family Nanopelagicaceae; genus Planktophila. The sequence continues at coordinate 13,661 of SHVG01000024.1, forward strand.
CAACGCGTAAAGTCTTAGGCATTGAAGTCCCAATGGCTTCGGCCGTTGCCGAGGTCGCATCGGCACGCCGCGAATACTTGGATGAATCCGGCGGACGTTATGTTCATGTCATCGCCGATGGCGCAGTTGGTCGTAGCGGAGATATTGCAAAGGCAATTGCATGCGGGGCAGATGCGGTCATGATGGGATCGCCACTAGCTAAGGCAACGCAAGCACCTGGCCTTGGTTGGCACTGGGGATCAGAGGCGCATCATCAGGTGTTGCCACGTGGAGAGCGTGTAGCCGTTGGAACCGTTGGAACCTTGGAAGAGATCTTGCTGGGGCCATCACATACATCTGATGGATCAATGAATCTATTTGGCGCACTTCGCCGGGCAATGGCAACCTGTGGTTATTCCGATGTTAAAGAGTTCCAGCGCGTAGAGGTTCTTATTCACCGTGCCTAATGATCGCGGCGTACTTGTAGTCGATTTTGGGGCCCAGTATGCCCAGTTGATTGCACGGCGGGTGCGTGAGGCACATGTCTTTAGTGAAATCGTTCCTTCAAGTATTACCGCCGCCCAAGTACGCGCCAAGAACCCATCGGCAATTATCCTTTCGGGCGGGCCATCGAGTGTCTATGCCAAGAATGCACCGGCTTTTGATGCTGCAATTTTTGCTTTAGGAATTCCAACATTTGGTATCTGTTACGGATTTCAAGTTATGGCCGCTGCCCTTGGTGGCATCGTTAGCCAAACAGGAAAATCCGAATTTGGTCGCACTGATTTAACTACTGCAACTTCTTCTAAGATTTTCACATCTGTGCCCGCGCAGCAACGTGTATGGATGTCACATGGTGATGCAGTCACACAAGCACCCACTGGTTTTACTATCTGTGCCACAACTGCAGATACACCTATCGCCGCCTTTGAAAACGCAACGGCTCAGATAGCCGGAGTCCAGTTTCATCCAGAGGTTTTACATTCAGAGCATGGTCAAGTGATCTTGTCTAACTGGTTAGTACATATTGCTCAATGCGATGCAACATGGACGACAAGAAATATCACCGAGAGCGAGATCGCTAAAGCTAAGGCGATTATCGGTGACAAACGTGTTATCTGTGGTCTATCAGGCGGTGTGGATTCTGCCGTTGCCGCCGCCATTATCCAGCGTGCAGTCGGTAGTCAATTAACCTGCGTCTTTGTCGATCATGGCTTACTGCGCAAAGGTGAGGCCGAACAAGTAGAGCGCGACTTTGTTGCTAGCACTGGGGTCAATTTAGTTGTTGTTGATGCGAAAGAGGTCTTCTTATCCTGCCTTAAAGGTGTCATTGACCCAGAGCAAAAGCGCAAGATTATCGGTCGAGAGTTCATCCGTGCCTTTGAAAAGGCTGCGCGCGATATTGCATCTGGCGGCGAGGTGGAATTCTTAGTGCAGGGCACTCTATATCCAGATGTCGTTGAATCCGGTAGCGGCACAGGCACTGCAAATATTAAATCTCATCACAACGTTGGTGGTCTGCCCGATGATTTAAAGTTTTCGCTTATCGAACCACTGCGCACCTTGTTTAAAGATGAAGTGCGCCAAGTAGGCATCGAACTCGGTCTGCCACAAGAGATTGTCTGGCGCCAACCATTTCCAGGTCCAGGTCTTGGAATCCGAATCATCGGTGAAGTTACCCAAGATCGCTTAGATCTTCTGCGCGAGGCCGATGCCATCGCTAGATTTGAACTTAAAGCCGCGGGCCTTGATCGCGATATCTGGCAGTGTCCAGTAGTTTTATTGGCCGATGTTCGCTCAGTAGGAGTCCAGGGCGATGCTCGCACCTATGGCCACCCTATTGTTCTGCGGCCAGTTTCAAGTCAAGATGCCATGACTGCAGATTGGTCGAGAGTTCCCTATGAAGTTCTTGAGAAGATCTCGACGCGCATTACAAATGAGGTGCGCGAAGTTAATAGAGTTGTGTTAGATGTAACCAGTAAACCGCCAGGAACAATCGAATGGGAATAAGCATGGAGAAACTCATTGCCGCTGTAGCTATCGCAACTCTTGCATTAGTAGGTCTTACACCTGCGCAGGCTGCCACAAAGGTTAAGTGCACCCCCACTAAAGCCGTAGGACATACGGAAATGAAGGTTAAGCCTACAGAAAAACCCATTGCCAAACTGCCTAAGAGATTCACCCTTACAACTAACTGCGGAACAATTGTTATTACAACCGTCGGAAATAAAGCACCATGGACACTTACTGAGATGTCTACCCTTGCAAAGGCCGGTTACTTCGATGGCTCTTTATGTC
>SHVG01000025.1 GCA_009691145.1 Candidatus Planktophila sp.
AGGTCGCCGTTCCATAAAAGAGCATCGACTGCAGACCAAAGAAAACTGCGATGCTCCACGCACTGGGCTTACGTAATAACTCACCATGAAACTTTGAAGAGATCGGCATTTGCGAACTTCTAGAGATCTTTGAGTTTCGAGCAAGCCAATATATCGATGAGATTAAACCAATAACAATCCACGGTACCATCGACAATCGCCAACCCCACGAAGTAGCACCGGCTAATGGCACTGCAACGGCCACTGATATCGCGGCAAAGACGCCCATAATTGTTATGTAGATGCCTGTGACTAAGCCCGAATATTGAGAGGTATTTTCTTTAACCCAGACTGGTAAAGAGAAATTCAAAACCGCAATTGCAATACCTACTGTCAATGATGAGATAAAGAGCATCGGCACATTCCCAACTGCGCGCAGAAAGATTGCAGTGGTTAATACGATGAGGGCTACTGAGATGACGCGATTAGTACCACCTATTTTGCCCACAATGGGCATCAAAAAGGCGCTTCCAGCAAAGCATAAAACCGTCAGTGACGTTAGAAAGGAGAGAAGAAAAGAGCTCAAGTGATACTGCTCTTTAAGAATTGGAATCAGCGGACTCATAATCGTTAAGCCAGCGCGCATATTAATAGCGGCAATAAAGATTGGTAAGGCTTTAGCTATTACTTCTCTATTTGTCGTGACTGGCTGCTGCACAGCCCAAGACTACCTTCATGAGCAGAATTACATTGAGTTTCTTAGCTGCTCAGTATGGGCCGCCATGTGGTTGCTAGCTTTACCGATGAGAGATGTAAGGCTTACTTCTCCAGTCTCAGGGTGCAGTGAAAGCCTTTCCCACTCTTCCTTTGATATAGGAGAAAGAGCGACTTGTACTAGATTTCCAATTGATTCGATGAGCGCAAGTGAGTTTACCCAGTCGCGGCCTTCGTAGTTAAGAAGCGATGGATATGCATCCTCGTCAAATGAGATTACGGGTGGCTTATCAATAGTTAGCGCATTAAAGTAGCGAATCGCATAATGCATCTCAGCATCGGCCACATGGTGCATGACAAAGGCCGGTGACCATTCCTTCTCTTTACCTGGCATCACAGCAGTATTAGCATCAAACTTTCTCGCCTCTGCCATGAATGCCACACAGTTCTTGGCGTACTCAGCTAACGTTTCTTGGCTCATATGTGAATTATAGGTGGGATCCTTAAATGCCACTATCTCTCACCATATGCAGATAAGAACGGCCCAGCTGGCGCTCACACTCATGCATGAAGATTTGAATTGAAAGAAGAGTCGCCCTATAAGCCGGAGACGACATTGTTATGCGTGAACCTAGGCTCAATTCGTAAAACTGCCCCCAGTATTGCCCCCAAAGAAATGAGAATCTCAACCAAAATCTCTCGTGTACGGGCTTTAAGTTTCGAGAACTTTTCACAAATCCATCCGTACGGTATGAATATCTCATGAAACGTCGATATTTGGAGTTAGACGTCTTTGGCGCTGAACCTTTGCGTGGAAACGCTTTAGGTGTGGTTCTAGATGGCGAAGGTCTAAGTACAGAGAAGATGCAGGAGTTTGCTTCATGGACGAACTTTTCAGAGACCACATTTTTGCTGGCTCCAACCGTGGAAGAGGCAGATTACAAAGTTAGAATTTTTACCACTTCACGTGAACTTCCGTTCGCCGGACATCCCACACTTGGTTCTTGCTTTGCTTGGTTGGAAGGTGGAAACGAACCAAGAGATCAATTTACAGTTATCCAGGAATGTGCTGCAGGATTAATTGAGATTCGAAGAGATGAACAATCCCTCTCATTCAAGTCCCCACCATTGACTAAATATGGGCCTGTGGAACAAACACTTATCTCCGAAGTGGCAGATGCGCTAAACATAGAACCAACTCAGATTGTTGACTCTCATTGGCTAGATAACGGACCTGGTTGGATTGGAGTATTACTGTCTTCTGTAGAAGAAGTGCTTGCGCTAGGTCCCAAGGCCCTGAGTTCTCTCAGTATCGGCGTTTTCGGTTTCTATGATCAAGAGATCGGGCCACAATATGAAACTAGAGCTTTCTTTTCAGAAAACGGTGCACTCGTTGAAGATCCAGTTACCGGGAGTTTAAATGCTGCTGCCGCTCAGTGGTTTATTCAGACTAATCGATGCGCTGCCCCATACTTGGTTTCTCAAGGACTCGCCATAAATCGCAAAGGTGAGGTAAAGATTACCCAAGATGCTGAAGGCAACATCTGGGTTGGCGGAAATACCAGCGTAATTAGCTTTGGAAATGTGGAGATCTAAAGAGGTGCCAACTTTAAGAGTTCTTAGCGATGCAGATGTGCGAAAGTGCATTGATATTAAGAGCACATTAGATGCAGTTGAGAAGGCGTTTGTAGCAAAGTCATCTGGTTTAGCCAATGTGTATCCAGTGATTGATGAGAAACTACATAATGACAAAGCCGAATTTGATATTAAGTCTGGGGACTGGCTCGAACAAGGGATTATTGGCGCAAAGCTCGTCAATTGTTTTGGGAAAAATTAACAAAGTCATCACGCTCACTTTCTACTTCATTGAGCATGATGACTTTGTAAATAAAGAAGAGTCGCCCTATAAGCCGGATTGCGCAACCTTTTTGAAATTTTTTCCAGAATTGGTGGATGTATAGATATCTGAACCCACAGTTACCAGCATCAGCTGATCACTAGCGCTAAGAATCCCTGGAGTACCTTTAAATGCGCTCTGCTTTATCCACGTTTTGCCAGAATTTGTTGACTTGTAAAGCGAACTGCCACTTAACGCGTAAAGACCCGATTTGCGCCATTCGATTTGAGTAATTTTGAGGCTATTTTTAATTTTAGTTGTTGATTTGAAGGCGTTCTTGGTAAGCAGCAATTCAGAATTCTTAATTGCTATGGCCATTGCTGGCATCTCCGGTGAAACTGCGATATCTGTGAAGGTGTTGGGACCTAAATATTTCCAGGTCTTTCCGGAATCTGCCGAGTACATTAATTTTTCACTCTGTGAGTCTGCGCCGTATAGATCACTTCCGGCACCTTCTAAAAAGTGGAAATCAACTTTCCCGACCAAAGAGATTGCTTTCCAACTTAAACCGCCATCAATAGATTTAACGAGGCCAATTGGATTTGGCATTTTGGAACCTTGGGCGGGGTGTCCGCTTGCAAACAATGCCTTACTTAAGGTTGTAAATCCCATCAAATCAATCTTATCATTTCCAACTAACTTCATATTATTCTTGCCGACTAGATCAAAGAGACCTTCATGAGTTAAAACAAGCACTTTGTTCTCTACAACTTTTACATGATGTATATGCGAGACTGAATCTAAAGTGTCCGCACTTGCCTGGTTAGTAAACGCTGTGAGTGTAGCAATTACAAAAACAACAAATCTCATTTTTGCAATATTTCTACTTGGCGTCTTCATTTCTTCCTCATTCTCCTTAGTCATTAAATCCGTCGAGACTCCACCCACGTTTTTGTCCACATGCCCACAAACTTGCCCACAAAATGGAACCAATTTGGTCTAGGTGCTGCCAGTTGCTCAACATGAATACCGAGCGTATCTCGCATAACTTCATGCGTGAAAATCTAAAAATAAAGAAGAGTCGCCCTATAAGCCGGATCCTGTCCTCTTGCGAGGGATCACCATCCATCTAGATCTGTAATTACTTACAGATTCAAGCAACCTACCCGTTGACTCGAGCGAGCAGCTCTCAAGCGCCAACTGCATGGTCTTGCTCCAAGTGGGGTTTACATAGCTAACTGCATTGCTGCAATTACTGGTGGTCTCTTACACCACCGTTTCACCCTTACCAACTTTCATTGGCGGTTTGCTTTCTGTTGCACTAATCCCGCGGATTGCTCCGGGTGGGTATTACCCACCACTTTGCTCTATGGAGTCCGGACTTTCCTCGGCATTTTCATGACGCGGTGATCCGGGCGACTCTTCTTGAGGCCAATACTATCGAAAGATATACCCGTACGATAAACCCATGTCTGCAGCGGCCTTGCCCCATGACCCTAAGTGGACGCGCGCTCACTCTTTATTCTCGGGCGGCAATAGCCAGGCCGACATCGCACTTATTGGCATACCGGCACATGTGAGCTCTATTTCAGCTACAAGTGCGCATCTAACACCTGCTGCTGTTAGAGAAGCGCTCGCGCGTTACTCAACTTTTTCAACATCTGCCGGCATTGATTTAGCTGGAAATACTTTTGCAGATTTAGGTGATGTGCAATCCCCCGATGGCGTTGAAGGTCATGCGCGAGTAAAAGCAGCAGTCAATGGCTTATTGAGTGCGCATAAGTTAGTTGTGGCACTGGGTGGTGATAACTCTATTACCTACTCAGTTGCATCTAGTTTGTGGCCAGATTTAACTAACGTAGGTTTAATTACTTTTGATGCTCATCATGATCTGCGTGATGGTAATTCCAATGGCTCCCCTGTGTGGCAGTTGATTCAAGCTGGATTGCCCGGTAAGAATATTGTGCAGATAGGTATTGCCGACTTTGCAAATAGCGCCCAATATTCTGCGCGAGCTAAAGAAAATGGCATTACAGTAATTTCCCGTGCAGATCTGCGTACGCGCTCAATTGCAGATGCTGTTAAGACGGCGCTAGCTATTGCCGGTAGCCGTGGGCGCGAAATCTATGTTGATCTAGATGTCGATGTCTGTGACCGAAGTGTTGTGCCGGCATGTCCAGCGGCGATGCCGGGTGGCATGAGCGCCGATGAACTGCGACAAGGCGCGTTTTTATTAGCTGCCGACAAGCGCGTTCGAGCAATCGACATTACTGAAATCGATGCCGCCCTTGATACCCCAGATCAACGCACGGTACGCCTTGCAGCCTTACTTGTATTAGAGGCCGCTAGCGGCTTTGCAACTAGATAAGCTCTGTAACAACTTCCCTTGCTGCAGATACAACGGCACCAGAGTTAATCAGCGCTGTTGCAGCCTCAAGCTCTGGAGATAAGAAGCGATCGGGGCCAACTCCTGGCACGGTTTTGCGCAACTCTTTAATGACACGGGCAGTTGCAGGTGATGGGGTTAAGCCCTCTCGAAACTCAATCGCCCGGGCCGAAGTCACTAATTCAATGGCCAAGATACGGCTCAAGTTTTCGACTACTTTGCGTAATTTACGCGCAGCCGACCAGCCCATCGATACATGATCTTCTTGCATGGCAGAGGATGGAATTGAATCAACGCTTGCCGGAGTAGATAAGCGTTTGTTCTCACTGACTAATCCAGCCTGTGAGTATTGGGCCATCATCAACCCTGAGTCAACACCGGGATCATGGGCTAGAAACGGTGGCAGGCCAGCAGATCGGTTTTGATCTAAGGCACGATCTGTGCGGCGCTCGGCCATAGATCCTAAATCCGTTGCAGCGATCGCCAGAAAATCTAGAACATAACCAATGGGTGCACCGTGAAAGTTGCCGTTTGATTCGATGCGACCATCGGCCATAACAACAGGGTTATCGATCGAGCTCGCTAGCTCGCGCGCAGCGATAGTGGAGGCGTAGGAAATTGTGTCACGTACTGCCCCATTTACTTGTGGTGCACAGCGCAAAGAATAGGCATCCTGGACATTAGAATCATTCTCACGGTGAGATGCAACGATTCCCGAGCCTTTTAGTAATGCGTAAATATTTGCTGCACTTACGGCTTGACCAATCTGCGGACGCAGAGGTCCATGCAGATCAGGTGCAAAGACTCGATCGGTGCCAAGTAAGCCTTCGATACTCATCGCCGTTGTAATGTCAGCCACTGCGCATAAATGTTCAAGATCGACGCAGGCCATAATCAACATGCCCAGCATTCCATCGGTGCCGTTAATTAAGGCAAGACCCTCCTTTGCATCAAGCTCGATGGGTTTAATGCCCGCAGCATCTAAGGCTGCCATCGTTGGCATCTCAACACCGTTAGCGTCATGGACGCGGCCTTCGCCCATGAGTGCAAGTGCGCAGTGCGCAAGTGGTGCTAAATCACCACTGCAGCCAAGGGATCCAAACTCTGGAACAACTGGAGTAATAGCTTTATTTAAGAACTCAACATAGGTCTGTGCCAGAGCAACGCGCACGCCTGTGCGACCCGATGCCATGGTGCGAAGGCGTAAAAACATAAGTGCGCGCACAACTTCGCGCTCTATGGCCGGACCAACGCCAGCAGCGTGAGATCTAATGAGAGATTTTTGTAGCTGCACACGATCTTCAACATCTATGTAGCGGTTAGCAAGTGCTCCAAAGCCAGTCGATACGCCATAAACGGCTACTCCACCTGTGGCATAGCCTTCAATGAATTTTCTCGATGCATTCATGGCATCGATTGCAGTTTGTGAAAGCTTTACGTGTGCACCCTCTCGTGCAACGGCGATGACATCATCGAATGTAGCGCCCGAAGTCGATAACGTGATCCTTTTAGATGAGCTGGAGGCCATTGTGCCAAACCTGTTCTACTAAGTTAACACCAGGGCGATATGCCAAGTGAATATACGAGGGAGCGTTAAGAATCTGGAAATCTGCCTGTGCGCCTTCGACTAAGTGACCGATGTCGGTGCGACGCAAGGCTTTAGCACCACCCATTGTCGCCGACCAGACCGCTTGCTCTGGAGAAAAATGCATCTCCCTCACTGCCATAGCGATGATAAATGCCATGCTGGTTGTGTACGAGGAGCCAGGATTACAGTCCGATGCAAGGGCCACCGTAATGCTCGCCTCCAATAATGGGCGCACATCAGGGTAGGCCGATCTCGTTGAAAACTCGGCCCCAGGCAATAAGGTTGCAACAGTCTTTGATGTTGAGAGTAATTCGATATCTTTTTCGCTTAAGTGTGAGACGTGATCGACCGAAGCGGCATCGAGTTCAACACCCAATGAAACGCCTTGGCCCTCTTGAAGTTGGTTAGCGTGGATACGGGGCAATAAACCTTTGGCGATTCCAGCTTTTAAAATCCTCCGAGCATCATCGACGGCAAACGCGCCTTTGTCACAGAAGACATCGATCCATTTGGCATAAGGCTCTACCGCCTCCAACATCGGCCCGCAGACTAAATCAACGTAATCCTTTGGTGAGTCTATATATTCAATGGGCACAACATGTGCGCCTAGGAAAGTCGTCTCCTGGCTAATCTGACTCGCGATTTCAAGGGATCGGCGCTCATCTTTGACCGTTAAACCGTAGCCCGACTTAATTTCAACCGTTGTTGTGCCACCTGCATGAGCCTCGGCCAAAAGAAATTGTGCGTGGGAGAGTAAAAGCTCATCGCTGGCTTTGCGGGTTTTCTCTACCGTTGATGAGATCCCACCAGCTGTGTATAACTCCCCCAACATTCGAGCGCGAAACTCGTTGCTACGATCTCCGGCAAAGATCATGTGTGTATGGCTATCAACGTATCCTGGCAAAACACACATGCCTTCGGCATCGATGCTCTTTTTAATATGGTGCGTAGGTGCATCGGCATTTGCTCCTGCCCAGGCAATAACACCATCTTCAATTAATAATGCAGCATCTTTGATGAGACCTAATTTGCTCCCATCGTGGCTTGGGTCGTTAGTTACTAACTGACCGATATTTTTTATTAATGTACTAGTCATGGTTTATTCGATATCTAGCATCGGTACGTGCACGTGGCGCTCTTTAGCCGTCTCTATTGCACCTTTATATCCTGCATCGGCATGACGAATAACTCCCATACCTGGATCATTGGTTAATACGCGCGCTAACTTCTGAGCTGCAAGCTTTGTTCCATCGGCAACGGAGACTTGCCCGGCATGAATCGAGCGGCCCATGCCGACGCCACCGCCATGGTGAATCGATACCCATGATGCACCCGATGAGATATTGACCATGGCATTTAGTAAGGGCCAATCTGCAATGGCATCAGAGCCATCGATCATCGCCTCGGTTTCGCGGTAAGGAGATGCCACAGAGCCACAATCTAAGTGATCGCGGCCGATAACGATAGGCGCCGAGAGTTCACCGCGTGCCACTAAATCATTAAATGCAAGTCCAGCTTTATCACGTTCGCCATAACCCAACCAACAGATGCGTGCAGGCAGACCTTGAAAGGCAACTTTTTCCTGCGCCATAGTTATCCAACGGTGCAGGCCTTCATTTTCGGGAAATAGATCAAGGACGGCCTTATCGGTGCGATAAATATCTTTTGGATCTCCAGAGAGAGCCACCCAACGAAACGGGCCTTTTCCCTCGCAAAATAGCGGTCGAATATAGGCCGGAACAAAGCCAGGAAAGGCAAAGGCGCGCGAATATCCACCTTGACGGGCCTCATCACGGATTGAATTACCGTAGTCAAAAACTTCGGCGCCCTTATCCATAAAGCCCACCATGGCTTCGACGTGCTTTGCCATTGAAGCCTGAGAGCGTTTAGTGAAATCAGCTGGATCATCTTTAGCCATCTGTGCCGCGGTGTGAACATCGACGCCGATTGGAACATATGAGAATGGATCGTGGGCCGAAGTTTGGTCGGTAACGATATCGATCGCAATATCCATCGAAAGAAGAAGTGGGAATAGCTCGGCGGCGTTACCAACTAAGCCAACCGAAAGTGGAAGACCAAGGGATTTAGCTTTTAGCACGCGCTCGATTGCATCATCGACACCATCGGCGATCTCATCTAAATATCTAGTTTCAATCCGTTTTTCAAGGCGGGATTTATCGATATCGATAATCAAACAGACGCCGCCATTCATTGTTACAGCCAGCGGTTGCGCTCCACCCATGCCACCGCAACCGCCCGTTAATGTCAATGTGCCTTGTAGCGTGCCCTTGAATCGCTTTTGTGCAACGGCAGCAAATGTCTCATACGTGCCCTGCAAGATTCCCTGCGTACCAATGTAGATCCAGGACCCGGCCGTCATTTGGCCATACATCGTTAAACCTAAATGCTCTAAGCGCCGAAACTCTGGCCAGTTAGCCCAATCGCCAACAAGGTTGGAGTTTGCGATTAAAACACGCGGTGCCCATTCATGTGTTTGAAAGATGCCAACAGGTTTACCGGATTGAACTAAGAGCGTCTCATCGTCTTTTAAGTTAGTCAGGCTCTTGACGATTGCATCAAAGGATGGCCAGTTACGCGCTGCCTTTCCAGTACCCCCATAGACAACTAAGTTCTCTGGGTGCTCAGCAACTGCTGGATCTAAGTTGTTGTGCAGCATACGAATAGCTGCCTCTTGTGCCCAACCTTTAGCCGTTAAATTCGAGCCAGTGGCCGCATGCAAGATACGGGCTGAAGATGTCATAAGGGTAAGGCTATCGGGGTAATTAATAACATGTAAGTGGGGAATTATGAATTACTCTTCGGGAAAGTGGCAGGCGACTTGCGAATTACCGAGTTGTAATAGCTCTGGTACATCAGTACGGCACTTATCTTCAGCCTTCCAACAGCGGGTATTAAAGACACAGCCAGATGGTGGATTCATTGGGCTTGGTAAATCTCCCGACAAGATAATTCGTTCGCGAGTTTTTTCAGTACGTGGATCTGGTTGCGGAACGGCCGATAGCAATGCCTTCGTATATGGGTGGTGCGGGGCTGCATAGAGTGCGTTAGTTTCACCAATCTCCATAATCTTACCTAAATACATCACGGCAACGCGATCAGAGATGTGTTGGACGACAGATAAATTGTGCGCGATAAAGACCATGCTGATTCCATCTTGCTCTTGTAGATCTTCAAGAAGATTGATTACTTGAGCTTGGATTGAGACATCGAGTGCGCTGACTGGCTCATCAGCAATAATAAAGCGTGGCTTTAATGCAATCGCACGGGCGATACCGATGCGCTGGCGCTGTCCGCCAGAGAACTCATGTGGATAGCGGTTGTAGTGCTCTGGGTTTAATCCCACGCGCTCCATGAGAGATTGTACAGCGTTCTTTAAACCACCCACTGGCTCGATATCTTGAATTTCAAAGGGCGCCGAAATAATCCTTCCGATTGTTTGTCGAGGATTTAGCGCGGTATATGGATCTTGAAAAATTATCTGCATCTGCGAACGAAGTGGACGCATCTTCCCAGGTTTGAAATCTGTAATATCCTGGCTCTCAAAGGTAATTTTGCCTGAAGTTGGCTCATTTAACTTTAAAATTGTACGCCCAGCAGTCGTTTTGCCACAGCCTGATTCACCTACCAAGCCTAGGGTTTCACCAGCGCGTAATTCAAAGGAGATTCCATCTACGGCCTTTACAACTTGGTGCTTGCGCTTGCTACCAACTGGAAAGTGCTTAGTGAGCTTTTCAACCTTTAAAATCACTTCGTTGCTCATCAGCGCATCTCTCTAATCTCTTTAATAAAGAGGCTATCTCGCTTGGATTCAGCGACATGGCAGCGAGAAAGATGTGTTGATTTAGTACCAAGGAGCTCCGGACGATCGCTTGCACAGATGTCACCAGCGGCATGGGATGTAAATTCGCATCGTGGAGCAAATGCGCATCCTATGGGTAAGTTAATCAGTGATGGCGGCTGTCCAGGAATCGCCTTTAAGCGATCAGAGCCATGTGTTGAAATGCGTGGAACAGATTTAAGTAGAGCCAATGTGTAAGGCGCTCTAGGTTTATAGAAAACGTCATCGGCCGAACCCTCCTCGACAATGCGACCGGCATACATAACTGAGACTTTGTCGGCAACTTGTGCGACGACGCCAAGATCGTGAGTGATAAGCAGAATGCCCATATTGAACTCTTTTTGCAGTTTTGCGAGCAAAATTAAAATCTGTGCTTGAACCGTTACATCTAACGCCGTTGTTGGCTCATCTGCAATTAATACTCGTGGAGAGTTCATAAGCGCCATTGCAATCATTACCCGCTGGCGCATGCCGCCTGAGAATTGATGAGGGTACTCATCGGCGCGCTCGGCTGGCTCTGCGATTCCAACGAGATCTAACATCTCTATCGCGCGTTTGAGCGCCTCTTTTTTCTTGCCAGGGTTGTGCAGTAAATAGCTTTCAGTTAATTGATTACCAATTCGGTAATAAGGATGTAGAGAGGACATAGGATCTTGAAAGATCATTGCAACTGCACGTCCGCGAAGCCTGCGAATCTCTTCCTCACTTGCAGTGACGATATCTACAGTGCGATCACCGTCTTTTAAGAGCACAGAGCCAGAGAGCTGGGCAGAGGCTTTCTTATGCAGGCCCATCACAGATAATCCAGTAACGGTCTTCCCCGAACCAGATTCTCCAACGATAGCAACTGTTTCGCCCTCATTGAGTGTGAGTGAAACACCATCTACTGCACGTACTAAGCCATCATCGGTAGGAAAGGCGACATGAAGATTATCGATTGTAAGTAGTTTGGTCATTAGATTCTCACTCGGGGATCAAGGACGGCATACAACATGTCAACGATTAAGTTCATCACAATTACAACGGCTGCGGCCAGGATGGTCGTTGCTAATACAACAGGTAGATCAAATTCAAAGGTCGATCGAAGTGTTAACCGTCCGAGACCGGGAAGATTAAAGATTGTTTCAGTAATAATCGCACCACCGATAAGTCCAGCAAAATCGAGGCCAGCTAAAGTGATGATCGGGGCAAAGACTGCGCGCATTGTGTGCTTGAAGAGTACCGTGCGTTCTTTCACGCCCTTTGCTCGTGCGGTGCGGATGTAATCCTCTCCCAAAGTTTCAAGGATAGCTGCGCGCGTGAATCTCGTGTATAGCGCGGCAAATAAAATTGCCAGAGTTATCCAGGGCAAGATGAAGAATTGGAAAAACTTAAATGGATTATCCAGCAGAGATGTATAGCCAATTAAAGATAAGGGAACTAACTTCCACTTAATTGTTACCCAGATTAAAAGCGCTAAGCCAGTAACGAAGGTCGGAAGTGAGGTACCTAATAGAACAAAGATAGAGCTTGCGCGGTCTGGCCATTTATTTTTAAATCTAGCGGCGATGATGCCTAAACTAACTCCGACGGTGAGCCAGAGAATGAGTGCACCAAGGGCTAAGCTAACTGTGACAGGAAGGGCTTCGCGCAACATATCTGTGACACATGCATTTTCATTAAAAGAGTAGCCAAAGGATGGTGCCGGACAGTTGAAGGCCGCCGATCCAGTGCCATAGGAGCGCCCTAGAAAAATGCCGCTTAAGAATAACCAGTACTGCATATACAAAGGTTTATCGAAGCCAAGTCTTATTCGGTTGCTCTCGACAATTTGATCGGTGCAGCGCTGCCCACAAGTAAGGGCAGCTGGATCAAAAGGTATAAGCGAGAAAATTGCAAAGACAACGGCAGAGACAACAAGGAGAGTAACTATTGCAAAGAAAATGCGACGGCTAAGAAAGTTAAGCATCATCGCTCCCATCTTTGCACATTGACAAGTCCCAGCAAGTAAATACTCCTGGCGCTGATTAAACCAGCGCCAGGAGTACCTTACTTCTTACTTCCTAACCTTTTTTACCAACAAAACGTGAGATTAGTTATTAATCCACATCTTACCGAAGGCCGGGTTGCCTTGAGGAACCCAGAAGAACACACCAGCTACTTGTGATCCCCACACAAACTGAGCCTTACCAAAGATTGTTGGTAATACCCAGAAGTTCTTCATGGCTTGCACATCAAGTGCCTTCCAGAGCTTTGCCTGTGCGGCGCGATTTGTAGTCTTCATCGCAATGTTGACCTGATCCTCGAAAGCTTGGTAAGCAGGATCGGCAGAGTTCTGTGAAAGGTTAAATCCACCGAACGTTGCGAAAAGCTCTGGAATAACAGTTGATGCATTTGCCCAGTCGGCGCCCCAACCTGAACCTGACAGGTCGTTCTGCTTTGCTGGGTTCATCACTGTTGAGTAGTAGCCAGAGCTGATGATGTTGGCCTTAATCTTAATTCCGGCACGTGCATAAGCAGCAGTATCGATTGGAATTGTGTCATTAAGAGCTACAGATTGGCGGTAGTCGATAACGATCCCATCGACAGTTGCCTTCTTGTAGTCAGCAGGACACTTTGTCTTTGCAGTCTCCATAAGAGCTAGTGCCTTAGGAATGTTTCCTGAAGGCATGAAGTCAGCACTTCCTGGACCAACAACCTTAGTTGGTGCGTAGTCTGCTGCCAGCAATGGACTGATTACTCCAGTTGCATATGAGCCTGCATATGTTGGTCCGCCTGCATAATCAAGCAGAGCCTTTGCATCACGTGAGTGATACATAGCTGCACGAACTTCTAAGCAAGGCATCTTCTTAACGTTGAATGCAAAGTAACGTGCATATGGATCTGCGTTATTCATGCGACGGTTCTTGAATTTATCATCGGAGAAGAACTTATCGTTGTTTGTTGACAGTGGCTCACGGAAGTTGACTGCAGTTGCAATCGTATCTTCCAACATAATCTGGTCGACAACTTCTTCATCAAAGCCATACATAATTACAACTTCATCAGGATAAGGAGTACGCACTGGATCTGAAGCCTTATTCCACTTTGAGTTACGTACAAGCTTTAGCTGAGTCTTGCTGTTTTCAACAATCTTGTAAGGACCCGTTGCTTGTGGCCATACATCGTACTTGTCGCCGTTATCTTTCTTAGCTTGGATTGGGGAGATAGTTCCGTATGTTGCAAGGTAGTTAAAGTCAGCGATTGACTTGTTGAGTTGGAAAGTAATTGTGCGGTTGTCTTTTGAACATGAGACAGCCTTCTTAAATGCTGCAAGTCCTGCTGCATCCGCCTTGTATGGGCCCTTAAATACAGAGTTTCCATCGGCGTCTTTTGGTATATCTAACCAAGACAAAAGATAGCCAGGACCACCTTCGATGACGTCAGTTGCGAATACGCGAGATGTGCCGTACTGAACATGCTCACACGTGATCTTTACACCATCTTCAAATGTTGTACCTGGGCGAAGTGTGAACTTCCAGGTCTTTGCTTCATTGCTTGGTACGCCCGTGTTAGTTGCTAAGTCAGGAACGAGGAGTGCTCCCGCAGCCCCTGGAACTGGGTTGTATGCAACAAGGGTACGAGTATGAAATGAGTTCATAAACGCTAAGTCGCGACCTGTATAGATGCGTGATGGATCTAAGTGGTCTAAGCGGGGTTCGTGCTCAAGAAAAGTGAGAATTCCACCTGTCTTTGGAGTAACAGCGGCTGCAGCAGATGTTGCACCAGAGACCATGACGGCACTGACGGCAAGGGCGCTTGCAGCTGTTATTACAACGGCACGACGAAGAGCAGAGATAGTGCTCATTGACGTTTTTCCTTTCATTGGGGGCGCAAAGAAGACGCCAGTAGGGGCGATTCAATCAGATAATGTCCGTTTTGTGAATACTAATTGGTAACGCCCAGATAACAACATTGCTCTAAATAAAGGCTCCTAGCGCTCGGCCTTTGGATCCAGGGCGTCGCGCAGTGCATCGCCGACAAGGTTAAAGGCTAAAACAACTAGAACGAGCGAGCCGGCAGCGATGAGGAAGAAGCTTGGCATAACCGTTACATATCGCGTGGCGTTAGAGAGAAGGATTCCCCACGTTGATGCTGGGGGTTGTACGCCAAGGCCTAAGAAGGAGTAAACGGCTTCGGCACCTAAATAACCTGGCAGTGAGAGCGAGGTTACAACGATGACTGGTGCCCAAAGGTTTGGGATTAACTCTTTTGTAATTACTCTCCAGCGAGTTGCACCCATGGCCTGTGCGGCCGTTACGAACTCGCGCTCGCGCAGACTCAATACCTGGGAACGAACGAGGCGAGAAAAACCTGGCCAGCCAAAAAAGGATAAGAAGAAGACTAAAAAGATAATGCGAGCGCCGTTTCCTTCGGCGATCCCTGCATCCTCAATGCGTGCCACCACTGGTTGATTGAGGGCAACGATCATAAAGAATGCGGGAAAGGCCAAAAGGAAATCCGTTGTGCGACCTAAATAATTATCAATGCGGCCTCTGAAATATCCACCAATGATTCCAACAAATAAACCAATTGTTAGGCTTGTAATCGTGGTTAATATCGCAATCATGAAAGAGATTCGTGAGCCATAGAGAAGCTGTGCTAAAAAGTCGCGACCTGTGCCGGGAATTAAGCCAAGTGGATGGTCCCAACTAAAACCTACTGTAGGAATTCCGCTTCCGCTGGTATCTAAGACATCTAAGTGCAGGGTATCTGGATCTACACCAATGATTTTTGCAACCAACGGGGCAAAAAGAGATAAGAGCAGCAGGGTGATACTGAGAATGCCTGCGCCTACTCCGACTTTGTTGCGCTTAAAACGCATCCAGGCAATCTGACGAGGGCTGCGGCCTTGGATGGCACCGACACCAACAGGGGCTTGGATGGTTTGAGATTTTGAACTCACGGC
>SHVG01000026.1 GCA_009691145.1 Candidatus Planktophila sp.
GGATCTTTAGGGAAATCTTTACCCGTTGCCAAAGTAATTACTTTAATAAAGCCATCACAGAGCAGTTTCAGGCTCTCTACATCAAGGCCTTGAATATTTCCTATTCCCACTGAAGAGGCGACACGCTCCTGTACCTTATGAAACTCCTGGGGAGCAATATCGCAGACAATCTTTCCAAACATTTCAATGAATCTGCGATATGAATCCCATGCAAAACGAGGATTCCCAGAAGTGGCTGCAAGGGACTCAGTGACCTCGGGAGTCATGCCCACATTTAAAACCGTCTCCATCATTCCCGGCATGGAAAACTTTGCACCAGATCGCACTGAAACTAAGAGCGGATTTTCGACTCCGCCAAATTTCTTACCTGTCTGTTTTTCTAACTCACTTAGAGCCGCGTCAATTTCAGAGTTTAAGGTTGTAGGCATTTCTCCGGATTGCAGATACTGCCGACATGCATGCGTTGTAATTGTGAATCCTGGCGGAACTGGTAATCCAATGCGGACCATTTCGGCCAAGTTCGCACCCTTGCCACCCAGGAGATCCTTTTGTGACATGTCCCCAAAGGTAAAGGGGTGAATCAGCCCTACGGTCATCATTGACCTTCCCTATTTTAGTAAAACAGCTACCATTTACTACTCTAGTGCGAGCATATCCATGAACTCATCAACGGGGGTCGTGATTAAGGCCTCATAATCTAGTGACAGGGCAAGGATTTTTGCCTGTGTTGGCGCATCAAATATACGCGCGAGGTTGGTCTTGTACTTTTCAATCAGCAATGGAATCCCCGCACTTCGACGGCGGGCATGGCCAATTGGGTATTCAACGACCTCTTCGCCAAGGAGGCTTCCATCGTTAAATTCAATGGTCATGGCATTGGCAATAGAGCGCTTAGCAGGATCGTGATAATCGGCCGTGAAAGCTGTGTCTTCAACACAGATAATCTTTTCGCGTAATGCATCGATGCGAGAATCTGCCGCGATCTTGTCTTCATAATCACGGGCAGTTAAGCGACCAAAAATAAGTGGAACGGCGACCATGTATTGAATGCAGTGATCGCGATCGGCCGGGTTATTGAGCGGGCCCTTCTTATCGATGATGCGAATACAGGCCTCGTGCGTGCGGATCGTTACTTTTTTGATATCGGCGGCAGTTTTCCCAGCAGCGACCATTGCAGTATGCAGAGTCATCGCCGCCTCGACCGCGGTCTGTGAGTGGAACTCAGCGGGAAATGAGATTTTAAAGAGAATGTTTTCCATAACATATGTGCCATATGGGCGCTGAAACTTAAAGGCCTTACCTTTAAATGAGACATCATAGAAGCCCCAGGTTTTTGCAGTCAGCGCCGATGGATAGCCCATCTCACCAGTTTTAGCGATTAAGGCTAAGCGAACTGCACGCGATGTTGCATCCCCTGCCGCCCACGATTTACGTGATCCGGCATTTGGAAAGTGACGATATGTTCGCAGTGATTGGCCATCTACCCATGCAAGGGAGACTGCGGCCAAGATTTGATCGCGGGTAAGCCCCATCATCTGTGCAACAACTGCAGTTGATGCCACTTTTACTAAGATGACATGGTCGAGGCCGACTTTATTAAATGAGTTTTCTAGTGCAATACAGCCTTGGATTTCATGGGCCTTAATCATCGCGCTCAGGACATCTTTGATGGTGAACTTTTTATCCGTTGTCCGAGAGAGCCAATCAGCTGTGGCAAGAATTGCGCCTAAGTTATCGGATGGATGGCCCCATTCAGCGGCCAGCCATGTGTCGTTAAAATCTAACCAGCGAATCATGGTGCCGATATTGAATGCGCCTTGGACGGGATCCAAAACATAGTCAGTACCAGGGACTTTAACGCCATTGGCAACTCTGACACCTTCGGCAACTGGACCTAAAAGCTTTGTGCAGGCTTCGTATTCGAGAGCCTCTAAGCCACAGCCCAATGTATCCATAAAGCAGTTCCAGGCAGTCTCATATGCAACAGGTGATGTGATCTCGTAGTTTTGAACATAATCAACGATGTCAATGATCTCTTGATCATATGGCTGGTTGAATTTTGTGATGTTGCTAGACATTGCACCTATCGCTTTTCTATTGGTTGGAACGTTAAATCCTCGGGGCCGGTGTAGTTAGCACTAGGGCGAATAATCTTATTATCGATACGCTGTTCAATAACATGAGCGGCCCATCCCGTTGTTCGAGCGATAACAAATATCGGAGTAAAGAATAAAGTTGGGATTTTCATCTGCTTATAGGAAACAGCTGAGAACCAATCAAGATTAGGAAACATATTTTTAGCATCCCACATTACTGATTCGATACGAGCGGCGATCTCATACAAAGCTGTACTGCCATTATCGTGTGAGAGCTCCAGAGATATCGCTTTAATAATCGCGTTGCGAGGATCAGAGACGGTATAGACCGGGTGACCAAAGCCAATAACAACTTCCTTGGCAGCTACCCGTGCACGGATATCGGCCTCGGCCTCATCGGCAGTTGTGTAGCGCTCTTGAATCTCAAGGGCAACCTCATTTGCACCGCCATGTTTAGCTCCTCGCAAGGCACCGATTGCACCAGTAATTGCCGAATACATATCCGAGCCAGTACCTGCAATGACACGAGCGGTAAAAGTGGAGGCGTTAAATTCATGTTCGGCATATAAAATGAGAGATGCATGCATGGACTTAACCCAGAGATCACTCTGAGGGGCACCGTGCAATAGATGTAAGAAATGTCCGCCGATGGAATCATCATCGGTCTCAACGCTGATGCGCTTTCCTGAGTTGGCAAAGTGATACCAATACAAGAGCATCGAATTAAGACAGGCGATTAACTTGTCGGCAATCTCTTTTGCACCTGCTTGAGAATGTGCTCCGCCCTCTGGGGTAACGCAGCCAAGGGCTGAGAGGCCCGTGCGCATAACATCCATGGGATGGGCAGTTGCCGGGATCTGCTCCAGGATTGCCTTGACTTGATCTGGCAAGCCTCGAAGCCCCTTGAGCTTAGTTTTATAGGCAGTGAGCTGGCCCTGTGTTGGAAGTGCTCCATGAATTAAAAGGTAGGCAACTTCTTCGAACTCACAGCGGGCAGCTAAATCTGCAATGTCATAGCCACGATAGTGAAGATCATTTCCAGATTTTCCAACACTACAAAGGGCTGTATTTCCAGCTGCTACTCCAGAGAGTGCTACTGATTTCTTCGGTTTAAACTCAACCATTTAATCTTTCTCCAAATATTTATCGAGGGCTTTTTCATATTCGTAATAGTTAATTCGCTCATATAACTCTTCGCGAGTCTGCATGGTGTCGATAACGCTGGCCTGCGTACCCTCTTTACGGATAGTTTCATAGACATTTTCAGCTGCCTTATTCATCGCACGAAATGCCGAGAGCGGATACAAAATCATTGATACTCCGTTAGCGCTAAGTTCTTTGCGATTAAATAGCGGCGTTAAACCAAACTCGGTGATATTGGCCAGAATCGGCTTAGAAACTGCGGCACTAAACTTCTTATAATCTTCAAGAGTGCCAATTGCCTCTGGAAATATTAAATCTGCACCCGCTGCGATATATGCCTGCACGCGCTCGATAGCCGAATCGATACCCTCGATTGCAATAGCATCGGTGCGTGCCATGATTGAGAAATTATCATCGCTGCGCGCATCAACTGCGGCCTTAATGCGATCTACCATCTCTGATGTGCTAACAACTTCCTTGTTAGGTCGGTGTCCGCAGCGCTTTGCACCCACTTGATCTTCGATGTGCATTGCAGCAGCGCCAGCTTTAATGAGATCTTTAACGGTGCGCGCGATATTAAAGGCCGAAGTTCCAAAGCCTGTATCGGCATCGACGAGCAAGGGTGTATCACAGACATTGGTAATACGGCGAACATCGGTCAGGACATCTTCAAGGGTTGTAATTCCAAGATCAGGGATGCCCATAGAGCCGGCGGCGACTCCCCCGCCAGATAAGTAGATAGCTCGGTATCCGGCACGCTTTGCTAAGAGGGCATGGTTAGCATTAATCGCACCGATAATCTGCAACGGTTTTTCATCGCGTAAAGCCTGCTTAAATGCCAACCCTGGGCTACTCACGGGTGAAGTCTATCTAACCCCCTATATGATGTAAAAAAACCCCGCTAATCGCAGTGATTAACGGGGGTTTTTAGAACTACTTGTGGTTAGTTGTTATGAGCAACCAGATGTGTTTCCACAGCCTTCGCAGACATAGCAAGCACCTGACACACGCATCTTGACACCGCAGCTCATACATAGAGGCGCATCGGCTTTGACGCCTGAGAGAGCCTCCATGAGTTCAGTTGATGAACCGAACTGCTGCTTGCTATCGATTGTGATCGCCACTGAATTAGGTGCAACTACAACTGGTGCAACTGGAGTAGTTACTTCGAGGTTCTCATAGTCTTCAACAATATCTTCGGTGTACTCGCCAGTCTCTAGTGCCCGTGCGCGCTCTGATGATGTGTATAGAGCCATCGCACTACGTGATTCAAATGGCAAGTAATCAAGTGCTAGGCGACGGAAGATGTAATCCATCATGGACTGAGCGATCCGGATATCGGCATCATCTGTCATGCCCGCTGGCTCAAAGCGCAGATTCGTGAATTTTTCTACGAAGGTCTCGAGTGGAACTCCGTACTGCAAAGCAATCGATACTGCGATGGAGAATGCATCCATCACACCGGCCAACGTCGATCCCTGCTTGCCGAGCTTGAGGAATACCTCGCCCAATGCGCCATCGGCATATGCCCCCGATGTCATGTATCCCTCTGCCCCGCCAACAGAAAACGATGTAGTCGTTGATGGGCGTGACTTTGGAAGTCGCTTGCGAAGTGGAGCCACAGGATGTGTTGCAAGAGCTGGTGCATCACTCTTTGCCGCTTTGCCATCAGATAACGGCTGACCGACTTTGCAGTTATCGCGATAGACCGCCAAGGCCTTTAGCCCTAGCTTCCAACCCTCGTAGTAAACCTCTTCTACCTCTTCAATAGTTGCATCGGCTGGCAGGTTAACTGTCTTTGAGATCGCACCTGATAGGAATGGCTGGCATGCAGCCATCATGCGAACGTGACCCATCGGTGCGATAGAGCGGGCCCCGAGAGCGCAGTCAAAGACGTCGTAGTGCTCGAGCTTGAGTCCTGGTGCATCGATAACATGGCCATGAGCTGCGATGAACTCAACGATCGCTTCGATTGTCTCCTCGGTGTAACCCAATTTGCGAAGGGCTGCAGGCACTGTCTGGTTGACGATCTGCATAGATCCTCCACCGACAAGCTTCTTAAACTTAACCAATGAGAAGTCAGGTTCGATTCCAGTTGTATCGCAGTCCATCATCAAACCGATTGTGCCGGTAGGGGCTAGAACTGAGATCTGGGCGTTGCGCCAGCCATTCCTATCTCCCGTTGATAGAGATGAGTCCCAGGCCTTGTTGGCCTCGGCCCATACATCGCGATCAAGAGTTGTCTCAGACTTTGCCGATGATGATGCAGATGCATGCTTGCGCATCACGCGGGCGTGAGGCTTAGCATTTTGTGCAAAGCCGGCGTATGGCCCGACGATTCCAGCCAGCTCTGCCGAGCGCTTGTATGTAATGCCACTCATCAATGATGTGATGGCCCCGGCTAATGCACGTCCGCCTTCAGAGTCATAGGCAAGGCCCGATGCCATCAGGAGCGCACCCAGGTTTGCATAGCCCAGCCCTAGTTGGCGATAAGCCTTAGTGGTGTCGCCGATCGCCTCGGTTGGAAAGTCTGCGAAACAGATTGAGATATCCATTGCAGTGATGATCATTTCGGCGGCCTTACCAAAAACCTTGGCATCAAATGAGCCATCAGATTTTAGGAACTTCATTAAGTTAAGGGAGGCCAAGTTACATGATGAGTTATCTAGCGACATGTACTCAGAGCAAGGGTTCGATGCATTGATGCGACCGGTTTCAGGATTGGTGTGCCAATCATTGATTGTGTCGTCATATTGAATGCCAGGATCGGCGCATGCCCATGCAGCTTGTGCCATCTTTGTGAAAAGTGTTTTCGCATCAACGGTTTGGATTACTTCTCCAGTTGCACGAGCGGTTAGGCCAAAGCTCTCGCCCTTTTCAACTGCGCGCATGAACTCATCGGAAACGCGAACTGAGTTGTTGGCGTTCTGATACTGCACGCTAATGATGTCCTTACCGCCGAGATCCATATCAAATCCAGCATCGCGCAAAGCACGGATCTTGTTCTCTTCATTGACCTTAGTCTCAATAAACTCTTCAACATCTGGGTGAGAGACATCGAGAACAACCATCTTTGCAGCACGGCGCGTAGCACCGCCTGATTTGATTGTTCCAGCAGAGGCATCGGCGCCACGCATGAATGAGACTGGCCCAGATGCGGTTCCGCCTGATTTGAGAAGCTCTTTTGATGAGCGGATGCGGGATAAGTTAAGTCCGGCACCAGAGCCGCCCTTGAAAATCATTCCCTCTTCGCGATACCAGTTAAGAATACTTTCCATAGTGTCATCGACCGAGAGAATAAAACATGCACTCACTTGCTGTGGTTCGTTTGTTCCAACGTTGAACCAGACTGGTGAGTTGAAAGAGAAGATCTGGTGCATCAGCATGTGTGTTAGCTCGTGCTCGAAGATCTCAGAATCGGCATCGGTTGCAAAGTAGCCATGCTCTTTGCCGGCCTTTGTATATGTAAGCACAACGCGATCGATGACCTGCTTAAGTGACCACTCGCGGTTTTCTGCACCAATAGCACCGCGGAAATATTTGGTAGTAACGATTGTTGATGCGTTTACTGACCAGAAGTCTGGATACTCAACACCACGTTGTTCAAATACGGTCTCTCCCGTTTTCCAGTTCTGCTGCACTACATCGCGGCGTTCCCATTTGACTTCGTCATATGGGTGAATACCTGCGCTGGTGTAGATGCGCTCGATCGTTAAGCCCTTACCCTTGATTGTGTTATGGGCTTTGATCTTGGCTGGTCGGTTGATAACCGTCTCTGACATATGTGTTTCCCCGTATTTCTTTAGTAGGTCTTAAATTATTCGTTCGATGGTGCGCTGCTGGTGGAGATTTTTTCTTTACTTGCATCTGCACGGGGGTAATCTGCAGTTTTTGCGCTCGAAGGCAGAGCGCGCAGAATTGCGATCTCGCCTTCGAAATCTTCAAGGGAGGCAAAGTTACGGTACACAGAGGCATAACGTAAGTAAGCCACCTCATCGAGTTCGCGAAGCGGAGCCAAGATGGCCATACCCACTTCTTGGGCCTCGATCTCGGCCTGACCAGTGCTGCGCAGAGCCTCCTCTACGCGCTGGGCGAGTAAAACTAAATCATCTTCATTAACTGGCCGGCCCTGACAGGCTTTACGCACGCCAATAAGGACCTTCTCGCGACTAAATGGCTCGGTAGCACCGCTTCGCTTAATGATGCTAAGGACTGCGACCTCTTGAGTGGAGAAGCGCTGACCGCACTGCGGGCATTCACGCCGGCGGCGGATCTGGGTGCCATCTTCGGCAGGGCGAGAGTCGACGACTCGGGAGTCATCGTGTCTGCAGAACGGGCAAATCATCTCGGCGTGTCTCCCTTCTACCTGCTTGCTTTTTCCCTTTTTAGATGTAAAGAGGGGATCTCCAAAACTACCGTAAAAACACTACTTATGGAAGTTTTATCCGTTCCGACCCCTATATCTAGTAGGAACTATAAAGCATTGAAGGAGGGTTTGCCCGCTGAGTAGGAAAACACCAGATGAACGGCGTGTCGGGGCTATCGCTCATCGCCTAAGAGGCCCCATATATCGCCAAAAATGAGCTAACTCAGCCCACGCCTGTTCATGGGTGGTCTTCTCTTAGTTGCCACTGTCTTACCACTAGTCATGGTGGTTACTCATCCGTACAGTCACGACATGAGCTCACTTCAGAGCCCTTGGAAGGTCTAGGCGATATGTCTTTGGCTGCTCAGAATCTCACGCTTATCAATAACGGTGAGGTTTTCCTCGAAGATATCTCGTTCACAGCTAAGCCTGGAATCACAGTATTAGTTGGACCAACGTTGAGCGGTAAGACAACACTGATGCGCGTGCTGGCTGGATTAATAAAACCAGATGCGGGGAGTATCACCGTTAACGGAATCGATGTTGGCAAAACCTCTGTTAAAGATAGATCCGTATCATTTGTCTATCAACAGTTTATCAACTATCCATCGCTGAGCGTTTATGACAATATCGCCTCACCGCTGCGTGTGCATCAACCTCGAATCAGTAAAGAGGAGATAGCAGATCGCGTTACTGAGGTAGCAAAGATGCTGCGCATATCTGAGTTATTAGATCGCAAGCCATCGGCATTATCTGGTGGTCAACAGCAACGTGTTGCAATCGCTCGTTCTCTTGCACGCAAAAGTGACGTTGTTTTATTAGACGAACCTCTAGCTAACCTCGACTTTAAACTGCGCGAACAATTGCGTGACGAACTTCAGCGAATATTTTCTGATGCCAGCATGATGGTTATTTACTCAACTGCCGAACCACTAGAGGCACTTGATATGGCTTCGCATACAATCGTAATGAATGAAGGTCGCGTGCAACAAGATGGACTTGCGCTAGAAATGTATTCCACACCAAAAAACATTCCAGTAGCTCAAGCCATGAGTGATCCTCCCCTCAATCTCATTAGTTCTAGCACCACGAGCTCAGGCTCTGAATCACTCGGAAGTGCCCTAAAAGATAGGTTTAATGGGCCATTCACTGTAGGCATTCGCCCACACAACATCGCTTTACAATCAAAAGGCGCAAACGATATTCCTATTAGCGGCAAGGTTCGTATCGCCGAAAACACTGGCGGCTCTACTTATCTGCACCTAGATCTTGTCGATTCGCAAAAGCTGGTTCTAGAGTTCGATGGATCACAGCGCTTTGATTTCGGCAGTGCCATAACCGTTTACCTCGATCGCAGCGCGGTATTTGGCTTTGATTCCGACAGTGGAAACACGCTCTTTTCTCCATCGGCGGTGCGGTAATGGCCGAGATACGTTTAGAAAATGTTGGCCACTCATACGACGATGGTGCAACCTTTGCACTCAAGCCGATTACATTAACGTGGGAAGACGGCAATGCGATCGCACTACTTGGTCCAAGTGGTTGCGGCAAAACAACTCTGCTCAATATTATCTCGGGTCTTCTTACGCCATCTACGGGGCGCGTTTTCTTCGATGGTGTTGATATCACCGACTTAGATACGGCAAAGCGCAACGTGGCTCAGGTATTTCAATTCCCGGTTTTGTACGACACGATGACTGTTCGTGAGAATCTATCGTTTCCATTAAAGAATCGTAATGTTGCAAAAGATGTTATTTCGGCACGCATTGATGAGATTGCAGAGCTCTTGGGTCTTACTAAATATCTCGATATTCGCCCACAGAAACTGCGCTCCGATTTACAACAGTTGGTTAGCCTCGGTCGCGGACTTGTTCGCAGAGATGTTCCTGCGATTCTCTTTGATGAGCCATTAACGGTGATCGATCAGAACTTTAAATGGACACTACGTGGTCGCCTTAAGGAGATGCATAATTCGACTCGGCACACACTTGTCTATGTCACTCACGACCAGACCGAGGCGCTGACTTTTGCCGATAAGGTCGTTGTACTCAATCA
Organism: Candidatus Planktophila sp.; assembly: GCA_009691145.1. GTDB lineage: Bacteria > Actinomycetota > Actinomycetes > Nanopelagicales > Nanopelagicaceae > Planktophila. Next base: position 9,661 of record SHVG01000026.1, read on the forward strand.
AGGAGAAATCGTTCAGACCGGAACGGCCTCTGACCTGTTCTTAGCACCGCAAGATGAGTTCGTAGGTTTCTTTATCGGATCCCCCGGAATGAATTTTATGGATGCATCGGTCAGTAATGGTGACGTCAGCATTGGGTCAACCCTTATCGGTAGTGCAGATGGTGATAGGCCAATAGCTAATGGAGATATTCGAGTCGGAATTCGTCCCGAGTTCTTATCTCTTTCATCTCAAGGCACTGGTACAGATGTAAAAATCAACCGCATCGAACATCGCGGCGGCTATAAATTAATTCACGCCGATGGCCCGAATGGAAATGTCGTTGCGAAGTTGGCCAATGATGCATCCTTTGTTGCCGGCGAAAAAGCTCATCTGATATTTCATCCAGAGCGCACATATCTCTTCCGTGACTCCAAGCTTTGTGGCAGCGTTTCCACCAAGGGGGTAAAGCAATGAAAACCCGCAATAACAAGGCCTGGTTCTTAGTTTTGCCCGTCATCCTTGTGGTTGCATTTACCGCCCTTTTGCCATTAATGACCGTAGCCAACTACGCCATCCAAGATGTATTCAACCCTCAGAGCCGCATCTTTGTCGGCATGAAGTGGTTCTACCAAATCACTAATGACCAGTTGATTATCTCGGCCTTCAAGCGCAGCTTCCAGTTCTCAATTCAAGCCCTACTTATTCAGATTCCACTTGGAATTGCGATAGCTCGCATTATGCCTAAATCAGGGTGGAGAGCCTCGGCCGCTCTGGTCGCTGTGTCCGTACCGTTAATTATCCCCTGGAACGTAATCGGATCAACTTGGTTGATTTTCTCCCGCTCAGACATTGGTCTTGGTGGATTCCTACTCAATAAGCTCTTTAATTTCGATTTCACATCAGATCCCAAAGATGGATGGGGCTTAATTTTAACGGTCGATGTGTGGCACTGGACTCCACTTGTCGTGCTCCTTGTCTACGCCGGTTTACGCTCGATTCCGCAGGCTTATTACCAAGCAGCGGCAATCGATGGCGCATCGTCCTTTGCAATATTTAGATATGTAGAACTACCAAAACTGCGCCGAGTTCTTTTAATCGCAGTTCTCTTGCGCTTCATGGATAGCTTCATGATCTATACCGAACCATTTGTTATCACAGGCGGCGGCCCGGGTGATGCAACAACCTTTGCCAGTATTTTGCTGACCAACATCGCAGTTGGTCAGTTCGATGTTGGTCGCGCTGGCGCATATTCATTGATCTTCTTCATTGTCATACAGATCATGTCATTCCTGTTTTACACCGTTCTGACTCTGCAAGATCGAGAAGAGGTGACGAAAACTAAATGAAGAAATCAGAGGATCTCATTAAAGGCGCATTTTCTCCCCAAAAGAAGAAGGCATCTCTGCCCTGGTCTGGCCTGGTCTTTTGGCTAGTAATCGCACTATGGATGGTTCCAGTTGCATGGTTGATTCTGATGTCGGTGCGCCCTTCTGTAGATATCTTGAGTGGCTTTGAAATAATCCCTCACCGTTTTACCTTTGATGGCTACCGCGATTTCATCTTAAAAGAGATGTGGTACAAAGCTTATTTAAACTCGCTCACGTACTCCACGCTCAATACGATCTTTTCAGTAACCCTGGCCCTGCCTGCCGCCTATGCCTTTTCACGCTTTAGTTTTGCCGGCGATAAGCATTTATTCTTCTGGCTACTTACCAACCGCATGGCCCCAGCCGCTGTTTTCTTGCTTCCTTTCTACAACATGTACAACGCAGTGGGCTTATTTGATAAGACCTTGGGTGTTGCAATTGCCCACATGCTCTTTAATGTCCCACTGGCTGTATGGATTCTCGAAGGATTTATCTCAGGTATCCCACGCCAAGTCGATGAAACGGCCGCGATTGATGGCTACTCACTGCCTAAATTCTTCGTCAAGATATTCCTACCAATGATCCGTTCAGGAATCGGAGTTACCGCATTTTTCTGCTTTATGTTTAGCTGGGTTGAACTTCTTATCGCACGCACAATAACAAGTACGGATGCTAAACCAATTAGTGCAGCGATGACTCGTACTGTTTCATCATCTGGTACGGACTGGACCTTGTTATCAACTGCCGGTGTAATGACGATTATTCCGGGTGTCCTTGCAATCTGGTTCGTGCGCAAATACATCGCCAAGGGCTTTGCGTTAGGTCGGGTGTAAATATGTTTAATTGGATGGTTTGGACATTACCTGTTGCGATTGTCTTTATCGGAGTCTTAGTTCTCATAATTGGTATGACCATCTGGGGTCACTACTCTCCACCAAAGATTCATAAAGGGTTTTTGGGGATCACAACTGATCGTGGTGATCGCGTCTACATCTCATACATCTCATTCGCATTTTTTATGATCTGTTGGATTGCATTCGTCGAGGGAGCTTTATACGTCGGCGTTGGTTTAGGTATAGCTCTTGCAGCAGTTATCTTGAAATGGGGATAGAAAAATGGAATTACCACATGGAAACATGCGGTGATAGTACAAACCACTCATCTGGGTGGCTTTAGGAGGAAGGAAAATATAGTGCTCGGAAAAAGAGTTAAGTTCGTTCTGATACCAGTGCTAGCAGGTACTCTCGTGCTTTCTGCTTGTAGTAGCAGTAAGGATTCCGCATCAGGAGATAACGCGGCATTCGAAGCAGCAGCTGCAACATGGATAGACAAAGAGTTCCAGCCAAGTGCGATTTCAAAGGACGAGCAAACTGCAGAAATGAAGTGGCTTGTTGAAGCATCGGCCCCATATCGCGGCCTTTCAATTAAGGTCGCATCAGAGGGTCTTACAACTCACAAATACGAGTCTGAAGTACTGACAAAGGCATTCCTGGAAATCACTGGAATCACAGTAACTCATGACATTATCGGTGAAGGTGACGTAGTCCAGAATATCCAGACTGAGTATCAGACTGGAAAGCCTATCTACGATGCCTATATCAATGACTCAGATCTAATCGGTACTCACTCACGTTCAACAGCAGTGTTGCCACTAAGTGATTACATGGCTGGCGAAGGTAAAGATATAACTTCACCATACCTAGATCTCGAAGACTTCATTGGTACAAAATTCACCACTGGTCCTGATAAGAAGCTGTATCAGTTGCCTGATCAACAGTTCGCAAACCTTTACTGGTTCCGCTATGACTGGTTCACAGATCCAGCAATCAAGGAACAGTTCAAGAAGCTCTACGGATACGAACTAGGTGTTCCAGTTAACTGGTCTGCTTACGAAGATATCGCGAAGTTCTTCTCAACTCAGATAAACGGTAACGGCAAGATTGATGGAACCAAGGTCTACGGTCATATGGACTACGGCAAGAAAGATCCATCACTTGGCTGGCGCTTTACTGATGCTTGGCTATCAATGGCCGGCAATGGTGATACAGGTCTTCCTAACGGACTCCCTGTAGATGAGTGGGGAATTCGCGTTGAAGGCTGTAACCCAGCTGGTTCATCGGTGACACGTGGTGGAGACACCAACGGTCCTGCAGCTGTGTATTCAATCCAGAAGTACATTGACTGGTTCAAGTACACACCACCTACAGCTCGCGGTATGGACTTCTCGGAGTCAGGTCCAGTTCCTGGACAGGGCGCAGTTGCACAACAGATGTTCTGGTACACAGCATTTACCGCCGATCTCTCTAATCCAGAGATTTCACCAAAGGTAGTAAACGCCGATGGAACACCTAAGTGGAAGATGGCACCAAGTCCTCACGGTTCATACTGGCAAGAGGGCATGAAACTCGGTTATCAAGACGTAGGTTCATGGACATTCTTCAAGTCAGTATCAAAGGAACAACGCGCTGCAGCATGGTTATATGCACAGTTCGTAACAAGCAAGACAGTTGACCTTAAGAAGTCAATTACTGGTTTGACATTCATCCGTGAATCAACAATCCAGGCTCAATACTTCACAGATAACGCTGCAAAGTACGGCGGTTTGATTGAGTTCTATCGCTCACCTGCACGCGTTCAGTGGTCCCCAACTGGAACTAACGTTCCAGATTATCCAAAGCTTGCTCAGCTATGGTGGCAGAACATTGCACCAGCAGCTGCCGGTGAAAAAACCGCACAGCAGGCCATGGATGCTCTCGCTAAAGCACAAGATGAGGTACTTACTCGTCTTGAAGCAGGCGGAAGCCAAGGCGATTGCGGCGTGAAGATGAATCCGGAGAAGGATGCGAAGTACTGGTTAGATCAACCAGGCGCGCCTTTCCCTAAGTTGGCTAATGAGAAGCCAAAGCCAGAAACAGTTGACTACGACACTCTCGTAGCCTCCTGGCAAGGCTAATTAGCTAGGAAGTAATGGCAAATAGCTGGTCGACTCTCGTAGTCGGCCAGCTATTTGTTTTTTAATCTTTTTTAAACTATTCCCTGCGACACTCTCTGCCGAGCGAGGGGTAATTACTTACTTGGAACGCGCAGACGAGCCCCAGCTGCAATGTCATAGCCAGGCAGATTATTCGCCTCACGGATCGCCTCGACCATCGCCTGGATATCGCCATCGCTATAGGCCGAGGCGACAGACCAGAGCGTGGCCCCTGCTGGAACAACAACGGTTGCATAGGAGGTGGCGGCAACGACCCGATCGCCCGCCCCAGATTGGGCGGCAAGGCCGGCGGCCATAACAACAGCGAGTGAGGCAACGACAAGAGTGCGTGCAAGGCGAGCGCGACGAGTCAATCTGAGGGAAGGGTTGCCAGAGGCATAAAAACCTTGATTTACACTGCTTTGCGGGGCTATCGCATTAAATACCACTGCGCTCATCTCACTCTCCTCGTACTTTCTTTAACTGCTTTTCTTGACTACCTCGGGGAAGGTATCCGAACATCTGTTCGAATAGGTCAATTAAACACCAGAGCAGTGACAAAGGCAAGTATTTTTCGAACAGGTGTTTGAATTTCTGGCACATATCTGTCACTATCTACCTATGAGCATAAAGAACCCCCTAGCAGCGGGCCTGAGCCCACGCCAGTCCGAGATCCTCTCCGTCATCCAGGCCTCGATGAATGAGCATGGATATGCCCCTTCCATGCGCGAAATCGGCGCGGCCGTGGGTCTAACCAGCACGGCATCGGTTAAGTACCAGCTGGAAATCTTGGAGGCTAAGGGCTTCATCCGCCGGGATGAGAGCAAGGGCCGCGCCCTTGAATTAACCCCGGATGAACATGGCGCCCCCATCGATAAGACACGTCTTATTCCACTCGTCGGTCGCATCGCAGCGGGTGGACCTATCACCGCCGAGCAAGAGATTCAAGAGAGCTATCCCCTTCCTGAATCGATCGTCGGAAGCGGTGATTTATTTATGCTCAAAGTCATCGGCCAATCCATGATCGATGCTGCGATCTGCGATGGCGACTACGTCGTTATACGTGCGCAGAGAGATTGCAACAACGGCGACATCGTCGCTGCGATGATCGATGGTGAGGCAACGGTTAAGACTTTCTCACGTAAAAATGGGCATCTCTGGCTGCTTCCAGCTAACGATGATTTCGCACCCATCGATGGCGATGCCTGCGAAATCTTAGGCAAAGTAACTGCCGTTCTTCGCTC
>SHVG01000003.1 GCA_009691145.1 Candidatus Planktophila sp.
ACGAGTATTGTTGTGATTAGCGCCCGAAATCATCCTCGATACGCTCGATATCATCTTCACCAAAGTAGGTTCCTGTCTGCACTTCAATGAATACAACATCATCTGCGCCAATGTTTTCAATGCGGTGAAGATCGCCGATAGCGATGTCGACCGTATGGCCAGAACTCTTTGTTGATTGCACACCGTTAAGTGTTACAAGGGCAGTACCGGAAACTATAAACCAATGCTCAGCGCGCTTTTGGTGACGCTGATATGAAAGGCGTTTGCCGGGATGTACCCAGATGCATTTAACTTTGTGAGAATCACTCTCTCGAAGAATTTCATATCGGCCCCATGGCCTTACTGAATCGCTCATGGGATGCACCTTTCCATATCGTGGTTTTTAATGATGGAGGTCGGGACGGGATTTGAACCCGTGTAGAGGGATTTGCAGTCCCTTGCCTCGCCTCTCGGCCACCCGACCATGTGCATATCGCACTAGGCGACTTATCAGAGCGGACGACCGGGTTCGAACCGGCGACCTGAACCTTGGCAAGGTTCCGCGCTACCAACTGCGCTACGTCCGCGAGGAGGCAAAATCTATCCTAGGAAGGCCATAAGCGCCAAAGTGAGCGGTCAATGGATAGCGTTCCCTTGTGATGTCAGCCGATGCGCTTTTTTGGATGAATGGGCGACTTGCAACAGAGCTCATCGAAATCTCGCATGATCCTGCCGATTTATCCGATGGCAGCTTTTGGGCGGTATCGACAACTTTCGAAGGTGGATTTACCGCCGCCCGTTTTGCAACTGTGATCGATGCAGATTTTCCACACCATGCATGGGAAAAACTCGAAGGCGTGTGGCGATCATCGCGCAGCGAATCGGAGTACATGGATTATGTGAAGTCGATTCAGAGATCGATTGCAGAGGGCTGGGTCTATCAGGTAAATGCCTGTCGAGAGTTATCAACTCCTATTGCACAGGAAAGAAATCTCCGTGGTTTGTTTTCGCAGATTCTGATTAATAATCCAGCGCCGTGGGCGAGTTATCTGGAGTTGCCTGGTATCAATATCGCATCGGCTTCACCTGAGTTATTTTTAAAGCGCACTGGAAATCGAGTTCGTACCTCGCCAATTAAAGGGACCCAGCTTCCAGGGCAGAGGCATTTTGGGGCTAAAGATGTGGCTGAAAATGTGATGATCGTCGATTTAATGCGCAATGACTTTGGCGCAATCTGCACAAACGGCACAGTGAGCGTGCCGAGATTATTAGCATCCGAGCCCCATCCGGGATTAGTGCATTTGGTATCTGATGTTGAGGGTGAACTCAGAGATGGAATTTCGTGGAGTGAGATTATTTCTTCGCTGCAACCTCCTGGATCAATTAGCGGGGCACCGAAATCCTCGGCGATTTCAGTTATCACCTCACATGAATCCACGCGCGGTCCTTACTGCGGTGCACTTGGCTGGGTAGAGGCAGATCAATGCCAGCTATCGGTAGCTATCCGTATCTTCTTTAAAGATAGTGCTCTTCGATTTGGAACAGGTGCTGGAATAACATGGGGGAGTGATCCAGAAGGTGAGTGGGAAGAGACCCAGTTGAAGGCGCGACGTTTAATATCGATCGCTGGAGGCTCACTCTCATGAAGGTCTGCATGAATGCCTCGTTGACCGATATCGGCAATGCAGCGATGACACCAACGGGTTGGCTAGTGGGAGCGGGAATATTTGAAACGCTGCGCACCGTGAACGGCCTTGCCTATGCCTACGCGCGCCACATCGAGCGTGCAGTTAAGAGCGCAGCGATTGCTAAGGTGGTTTTGCCGCCTTTAGATGTGGTTGCATCATCGGTAGCAGATTTATTGGCTGCCGAAGCCTTAGCAGATGGGTTGCTGAGAATCTCATTTGATAAGAACGGTCAGTGGGCCGCTGTCCATCTGCCTTATCAACCCGTAACAACTGCAGCCAAAGTTCGCATCCACCCCGATGCATTGATGTCAAAGGGTGAGAGGATTAAAAGCTACCCATATGAGAATCGATTGGCGATCTTGGATGAAGCTAAGTTGCTGGGTTTTGATGAGGCGATCGTATGTAGCACTGAAGGCAATCTCTGCGAAGGCGCAGTGTCAAATATAGTTTTTCTCATTGACGGCCGTTGGGTAACACCACCAACTAGCGATGGCGTACTGCCAGGGATTATGCGTGGATTAGTAATTGATTACTGTGGGGTTAGCGTGCAATCAGTTCGGCTATCGCAGATTGAGGAGATATCGGCTGCGATCTTGCTCAGTAGTCTTCGCATAGCGCAGTCGATTCAATCCATTGATGGCCGAGAATTAGAGCTATCACAGGCCTTCAACGATGAAATTCATGCGATGGCCGTGCTCCATTCGGTAGGCTAGCCATATGTCCACGATTGATATCACCGTAGATGGCCAGGCGCGCTCGGTTGAGGCCGACGCTCGCCCAACCAATCTCTTTGCCGACAATAAAGATATCGTCGTTGCCCGAATTAACGGTGTTCTTAACGATCTCTGGAGCGAATTAGCTAATGGAGATGTTGTCGAAGGCGTTTTGATCTCCTCCCCCGATGGTCTTGCAGTTCTGCGTCACTCAACTGCTCACGTCATGGCACAGGCCGTTCAAGAGCTATATGCCAACACACGTCTTGGAATCGGTCCACCGATTAAAGATGGTTTTTATTATGACTTTGATCCAACCGATACTTTCAATCCCGATGATCTTGTAAAGATCGAAAGTGCGATGCGCAAAATCATAAAAGAGGGTCAGCGTTTTCGACGACGGGTTATCTCCGAAGCCGACGCGCTCAAGGAGCTCGCGCACGAGCCATACAAATGCGAGCTCATTGGCGTTAAGGGCCCGGCCGGCGATGAGGCAAGCGTGGAGGTCGGTGGCACTGAACTGACAATGTATGAGAATTTAGGACGCGATGGCAATCCCATATGGAGCGATCTCTGCCGAGGCCCACACCTTCCTTCGACCAAACACATTCCAGCCTTCAAGTTAATGCGTACCGCTGCTGCATACTGGCGTGGCTCTGAAAAGAATCCGATGTTGCAGCGCATCTATGGCACAGCATGGCCAAGCCAAGATGAACTCAATGGATATCTCGAGCTTTTAGCTGAGGCGGAAAAGCGCGATCATAGACGACTGGGTAGCGAGCTCGATCTCTTTTCATTTCCTGAAGAGATTGGCTCTGGCCTTGCCATGTTTCATCCCAAGGGCGGAATCATTCGCAGAGCGATGGAGGACTACTCGCGAAAACGCCACGAGGATGAAGGTTACGAGTTTGTCTACTCTCCACATTTAGCTAAGGCTGCATTGTTTGAAACCTCGGGCCACTTGGAGTGGTATGCCGAAAGTATGTATCCGCCAATGATTTTAGATGAAGAGCTACACGCAGATGGAACCATCAAACGTGCAGGCCAGCAGTACTACATGAAGCCCATGAACTGCCCCTTTCATAATCTTATTTATAGATCGCGGGGTCGTTCATATCGAGAACTACCTCTGCGTTTATTTGAGTTTGGTACCGTCTATCGCTATGAAAAATCTGGTGTGCTTCACGGAATTACTCGAGCTCGTGGATTCACACAGGACGATGCCCATATCTACTGCACCAAAGATCAAATGGTGGACGAGCTTGATTCACTACTGACTTTCGTACTTAACTTATTGCGCGACTATGGCCTCAATGAGTTTTATCTCGAGCTCTCAACCCGTAGCCAAGAAAAATCAGTAGGTGCGGCTAGTGATTGGGCCCAAGCTACGCAGGCGCTTCGCAAGGCTGCAAATGCCCAAAACCTCGAGCTCGTACTCGATGAAGGTGGGGCGGCTTTTTACGGACCAAAGATTTCAGTGCAGGTAAAAGATGCAATCGGTCGTACATGGCAGATGTCGACGATCCAAGTCGATTTCCAATTACCACAACGCTTCGAACTCGAATATGCCGCCGCTGATGGAACACGCCAGCGCCCAGTAATGATTCACCGCGCACTCTTTGGCTCGATCGAGCGCTTCTTTGGCATTTTAACTGAACACTATGCCGGAGCATTTCCACCATGGCTTTCACCCGTTCAAGCAATTGGTATTCCAGTTGCCGATGCCTTTGTAGATTACTTAGCCGGTGTCATGGCTCAGATGCGCACAGCCGGTATCCGTACCGAGCTCGATAGCTCTGATGATCGCATGCAAAAGAAGGTGCGTAATGCGCAGATGCAAAAGATTCCATTTATGGTAATTGCTGGCGAAGAAGATCAAGCCGCGGGCGCTGTTTCATTCCGCTATCGCAACGGGGAGCAAAAGAATGGAATCCCAGTTGCCGATGCAATCGCCGAGATTAAGAAAATAGTCGCCGAGCGAACTCAGGTATAGCTATGCGAATTGATGGATTGGGCATGCCCGATGGGTGGAACCGCTTATGGGCGCCACATCGCCTCGAGTATCTACGTGGTGAAAACCGCCCACTTGAGGGAAATGATATTGAGTGCCCTTTTTGTCGAATTCCGAGTTTGAGTGATGAAGAGGGTTTAATTGTTCATCGCGGCGCAGATGCATTTGTTGTAATGAATTTGTATCCCTATAACCCAGGCCATTTACTTATCTGCACGTATCGCCACATCGCCGATTTAACTGATTTAACTAAGGCCGAGCGAGATGAGCTATCTGCCCTCACTGCGCATGCAATGGCAACGATTCGTAAGGTTTCATCTCCAGAGGGATTTAATTTGGGAATGAACCAAGGGGCTATCTCTGGGGCCGGTGTGGCCGAACATATTCACCAGCATCTTGTCCCGCGCTGGCGCGGGGACGCTAACTTTATGCCGATTATTGGACGAACTAAAGTTTTGCCGCAGTTACTGACTCTCACACGAGGTGAGATCGCAGCGGCTTGGTAGTTAATCTTTTATCTGATTTAAATATCCTTTAACGATATCGACACCGATTCCCTTTTCAATCCACAACGGGATCGCTGGAAACAATAATCCAGCGGCAAATGCACCTTCACCCATAGAGGCTGTCAGCTCGAGATATTCGTCACGAAACTCTTGCACCAATGTTTCATGTTCAGGTTCGCATGCACTATCGAGTGCTGGATCTATTGTGTAATCGGTAACCCTCATTGTCTCCAATGAAATTAATGCGCATGGCATACCGTCATTATCATGTAGGACTAAGTACGGCGTAGCCATATGATCCAAGACACGGTTAGCAAGCATTACCGCATCATCGAAATCGGCCTCTTGGTTTTGCAACTGGGTTACGGTAACGATGCGCGGAGTTTGATACTCATCAATAGCCTGCCATAAATCTATAGTCGCCTGATCGATTCCCATCGCTGGATTAATAACAAAGATCGCACACTCTGTTTGAGGATCTACCGAGTCCAAAACCCGACCACCAAATGCGTGCGCAACGGCGTGTGGCTGCGCACTTTCGTGGCCGTAGATAGCGATGGAGTCGGGGGATGCGGTGGAATTCACCTGCTCAGCCTACGATGGGAGGTGATGATTAGTAGCATTTTCAAACCTGCGGTTACGAGATTCATAACACCCGTAGCCAGGTTTGCACTGCGTATCGGCATTACCCCAAACGGGGTGACCTGGGTGGGTGCCATCGGCGTGGTCGCCTCCTCACTCTACTTTTATCCCCGTGGAGATTTCTTTCTAGGTAGCGCTGTAATTTTTCTTTTTGCTCTCAGTGATTTATTCGATGGCACGATGGCACGGATATCACAGACGGGCGCCAGTCGTTGGGGTGGTTTTCTCGATTCAACGATCGATCGCATTACAGATTCAACGATATTAATAGGAGTGGCTATTTATCTTATCGATAGAGATGATCGCTTAAGTGCGGTCGTAATCCTAACTCTTGTGACTGGTTTACTAGTTCCTTATATTCGCGCAAAGGCTGAGAGCTTCGGAATCGCATGCACTGGGGGAATCGCAGAGCGCACCGAGCGTCTCATGATCTCAATGTCTGCAATAGCACTTGATGGTCTGGGCGTTCCCTATGTTTTAGCGGCAGGAATGTGGCTTCTAGCGGTTTTAGGTTTGCTCACAGTCATCCAACGGATGATGATCGTTAAGAGAGCCCTTAAGTAAATGTTTGCAACAATTACAGCATGGGGTTATTTCGCTGCGTGGCGAGTACTGCGGTGGCTGCCTGAGCGATTTGTTTATTCAGCGGCCTACAGACTATCTGATCTGCTAACAAAGCGAAATGCTCCAAACATTCAACGTCTGCGATCTAATCTTGCACGTACGCAGCCAGAAATAACTGCTTTAGACCTAGATCTTCTTGTCTACAAAGGTATGCGCTCTGCAATTCGTTACTGGTGTGACACCTTCAGGTTGCCAGATTGGTCATTGGAAAGAATTCAAAATACTGTCACGGTGACAAATGAACACCTATTTTTTGCATTAGTGAACTCTGGAAATGGCGGAATTATTACTGTTCCTCACGCGGGTAATTACGATCACGCTGCAGCTTATTTTTGCAGCAAAGGAGCCAAGATTGTTACAGTGGCAGAGCGCCTGAAGCCCGAAGCTTTGTTTAAAAAGTTTATGGAGTATCGCGCAGCCTTCGGTATGGAGGCGTTGCCACTTGATGGCCGTGTTATTCCAACGCTGGCACTTCGAATTCGTGCGGGCTGCGTTGTAGCACTCGCCGCCGATAGAGATTTATCTCGCTCAGGTATAGACGTGAGGTTCTTCGGCGCTCCCGCTCGTATGCCGGCAGGTCCGGCCGTGCTCGCACTCAGGACAGATGCACCTCTCATCTGCGCCATGGTTTCCTACACCGATGGTGGGATTCATATCGATTTTGAATCAGTGCCGATGCCATCGCACGGTACTGAGACAGAGAAGATTGCGGCAATAATTCAAAGTAGTGCCGATCTCTTTGCTAAGGGAATAGCTGCACATCCAGAGGACTGGCACATGATGCAGCGAATCTGGATCGATGGAGATTTCAAGGAGCGCAGCTAATGCTGACTAAGAAGCTGCGGATTGGAATCGTCTGCCCATATGGGTGGGATACACCGGGTGGAGTTCAAAACCATGTCCGCGATTTAGCAGAGTTTCTGATGAGCGCAGGACACGATGTCTCTGTATTGGCACCGGCAATCGATGATGCACATCTACCGGCCTATGTAGTCAATGCTGGTAAACCTATTTCGATTCCTTACAATGGCGCAGTGGCCCGTATTTTATTTGGTCCCATCGCTTTTGCACGCGTGCGCCAATGGATCGCAGCGGGGGATTTCGATATTTTGCATCTACACGAGCCCGCAATCCCATCAATATCACTTCTTGCATGTTGGGCCGCTGAGGGAGCAATGGTTGGTACCTTCCATGCCGCGGCTAAGCATCAAAAAGTAATTTATGCAATCGGTCCAATTCTCGAGCCTGCGATTGAAAAACTTTCAGCGCGCATCGCTGTATCTGAGGCGGCGAGGTTAACTCTTACCAACCACTTAGAGACCGATGCAGTTGTTATTCCTAACGGGATATATGCAAAGCGTTATGCCAATGGCGAGCCTCAAGAAAAATGGTCGGGCAATACGATTGGATTCATTGGACGCTTTGAAGAGCCGCGTAAAGGTCTGCAGGTTTTACTCGCTGCGCTACCGATAATTGCGCGCTTTGCCCCCGATGTTCGAGTTCTTGTCGCAGGTCCTGGAGATCCCAAAGAGGTAGAAGAATCAATCGATCCGCAGTTGCGTCACCGCTTTGAGTTTTTAGGTCGCATTAGCGAAAAAGAAAAGGCCGACTTCATGTCATCTGTAACGCTCTATGTCGCACCTAATACTGGGGGCGAATCCTTTGGGATTATCTTGGCCGAAGCTCTTGCAAGTGGTGCATGTGTAGTAGCAAGTGATATTCCGGCCTTTGATTCACTGCTTGGCGGTGGAGAGTTTGGCGCTCTCTTTGAATCGGAGAATCCAAGTGATTTAGCTAAGGTCGTAATCGAACTATTGCGAGATAGCGACAAGCGCGCCGGGCTATCTGGTAAGGGTAGAGAGCATGCGCAGATCTTTGATTGGGATGTTGTGGCAGAGCAGATCTTTTCAATCTATGAGATGGCACTCGTCGGTGCTCAAGAGATCACACTCTCTTCAGAGAATCGCCCATGGAACCGCTTGCTATCTAGAGATGGCGATAAGAAATGAAAACGACTCTAGCGGTAGTTCTAGTTCTCTTGACCGTGCTTTGGTACCTATCGTTTTTAGCTACGCGTCTAGATCGCCTGCATCACCGCGTTGAAACTAGTTGGGCAAATCTAGATGGCTTACTCCAAAGAAGAGCGGCGATTGCACTTGAAATTGCCCGCAGTCAATCGTGCGATCCAGCATCCTCGCTACTCCTAACATCTGCGGCCTACCAGGCGCGAGAGGCGAGCGTGCAAGAGCGCTCATCGGCTGAGATGGCCCTTTCCGGTGCCTTAGGTTTATTGATTATCGATGGTCAAATTCATGCTCATGATTCAGAGCAATCACTTTTCCAAGAGTTAAAGTTATTGAGCGCAAAGATTCGGATCGCAATTGCGATTCATACCGATGCAGTTTCCTCAACGCAGATGGTTCGAAGGAAATCTGCAATCCGATTCTTTCGCTTAGCCGGCACCGCTCCACTGCCAGTCACATATGAGTTCGAGTTCGATGCGCTCTAGAAACTTTATTCTTGCCATACTGTCAGTCTCACTTCTCAGCGGCTGTGCAACGTTGACCCAGACATTCAAATCATTGACTCCGAAAGCTATTGAAAAAAGCGTATTGAGCGGGCGTGAAGGCGGTAATGGTCCGGTCTTGGTAGTAAAGATTGACGATACAAATGGCGCACATCCGCAGATAGGCCTGGAAGATGCCGATGTTGTCTATATCGAAGAGGTAGAGGGTGGCCTGACGCGCATCGCCGCAGTTTTTTCCTCCGTGATTCCAATGCGCATTGGCCCAGTGCGAAGCGCGCGAATCTCAGATATTGAAATCATGAGTCAATACGGGCGAGTTGCATTTGCATACAGCGGTGCACAAAAGAAACTCTTATCGGTGATCGTTGCCGCTAATCTAGAAAACTTAGGTGCACAGGCACAGTCACCAACTATCTATACAACTGACCCTGCGCGAAAACAGCCATATGCAATGGTTCTGCGGGCAGATCTCTTGATGCAAAAGATTATTGATAAGGGTTATGTAATCGACTCTGCACGATCAGTTGGCTGGAGCTTTGGTGATGCCAAATCTGAAGGTGTCCCGATTTCACGTGTTGTTCTGCACTGGCCCGCTGCAACCTATAGCGCTATCTGGTCAAAGACCGAGAGCCGTTGGCATTTAACGCACAACAACGAACCAGATCTATCTGAGACCGGTAAGAGACTTGGCCCAACTACCTTTGTGATTCAAATAGTTTCGATTACGCCATCGATATATGAAGATAAGTTCGGGGCAGTCACACCATTTTCAAATACCGTTGGTACGGGCACGGGCTACATCTTGCGTGATGGCAAGAGCTATACCGCGACATGGAGCCGTCCATCGGCCGATGTCGGAACAAGTTGGAAGGCCCTAGATGGCAGCGAAATCACCTTTGCCCCTGGGCAAGTGTGGGTCGCACTCACTGATACCGAACCTGATTTCACGCTGATAACTGCGAGCGCGAAGCCCTCGCCGACAAAGTAGGATATCCCTCTAGCAATCGAAGAGATACATTGGAGAACGGTAATGGCACAAGAAACAGGTACTGGGCGAGTCAAGCGTGGCATGGCTGAGTTGCTCAAAGGCGGAGTCATCATGGATGTCGTTAACGCCGAGCAGGCAAAGATCGCCGAAGATGCTGGCGCAGTTGCCGTTATGGCGCTAGAGCGCGTACCTGCAGATATTCGCGCCCAAGGTGGCGTTGCACGTATGTCAGATCCCGACATGATTGAAAAGATTAAGGCCGCTGTCTCTATCCCAGTAATGGCTAAGGCCCGCATTGGACACTTTGTTGAGGCACAGGTTTTGCAATCACTCGGAGTCGACTACATCGATGAGTCTGAAGTTCTAACGCCAGCAGATTACAAAAACCATATCGATAAGTGGAACTTCACCGTTCCATTTGTATGTGGTGCAACAAATCTTGGCGAGGCACTGCGACGCATCAACGAGGGCGCTGCAATGATTCGCTCCAAGGGCGAGGCCGGCACTGGCGATGTTTCAAATGCTATGCAGCACATGCGCGAAATTAACGATGAGATTCGTCGTCTCTCATCACTTCGTGAAGATGAGTTATACGTCGCAGCAAAAGAGTTACAAGCACCATATGAGTTAGTTAAAGAGGTTGCTGAAAAGGGCAAGCTCCCAGTTGTTCTCTTTACCGCTGGTGGAATCGCAACTCCGGCCGATGCTGCACTAATGATGAGCATGGGCGCAGATGGGGTATTCATCGGCTCAGGAATCTTTAAATCAAGTAACCCAGCGCAGCGTGCAGCTGCATGTGTGCGTGCAACTACTTTCTGGGATGATCCAAAGGTTATCGCCGATGCCTCTCGCGGCTTAGGTGAGGCAATGGTTGGTATCAACGTGGCAGATCTTCCAGTACCACACCGTCTTGCAGAGCGTGGTTGGTAGCCAGTAAGCATCATGAAGGTCGGAGTACTTGCACTACAGGGCGATGTTCGCGAGCACATTAGTGCGCTGATCGCTTGCGGTGTTTATCCGACAACTGTTCGCCGCCCCGCCGAGCTGGCAGCAGTTGAAGCACTTGTTATTCCAGGTGGTGAATCAACGACTATCGCCCATCTTTCACAAATATTTGATCTATTTCAACCAATCCGAGATCGAATCGCGCATGGAATGCCCGTCTATGGCTCGTGCGCTGGAATGATTTTATTGGCCGATCACATTCTCGATGCTAAGGCCGGTCAAGAAACCTTCGGCGGTCTCGACATCACAGTTCGTCGAAATGCATTTGGACGCCAGGTTGACTCATTCGAATCCGATATCGCCTTTGCCGATGCAACACCTGCGCCGGTGCGCGCAGTATTTATTCGCGCTCCGTGGGTGGAAGAGATTGGCACCGGTATTGAAATCTTGGCAGAAATAGATTCACATCCAGTGGCGGTGCGTTCGAAGAGTATTTTGGCGACATCATTTCATCCAGAGCTCACAGGCGATCACCGAATCCACCGATACTTTATTGAGGAAGTAGCACGAGGCGCACTGCAACATCTACAGTAGTTCGAACTAATACAAAGGGGTTTAACAATGTCTGGCCATTCCAAATGGGCGACAACTAAGCACAAAAAGGCGATTATTGATAGCCGCCGTGCAAAGGTCTTCGCAAAACAGATTCGTGCAATCGAAGTCGCAGCGCGCAACGGTGGCGCCGATCTTGAGGGCAATCCAACTCTATTTGATGCAATCACCAAGGCTAAAAAATCCTCGATGCCGGCCGATAATATCGAGCGTGCAGTTAAACGCGGTGCGGGCCTCGAACTCGGTGCCGCCGATTATCAAACAATTATGTATGAGGGTTATGGACCATCCGGTGTTGCCATCATGATCGAATGCCTGACCGATAATAGAAATAGATCCTCCTCCGAAGTTCGCGTTGCAGTAACTCGTAACGGCGGAACCATGGCCAATCCTGGCTCGGTTGCATATCTCTTTAACCGTAAAGGCGTTGTCATTGTTAAGAAAAGCGATGGACTCACAGAAGACTCGATTCTAGAAGCGGTGCTCGATGCTGGCGCCGAAGCGGTAAATGACTTAGGTGAGGCATTCGAAGTCGTTAGTGAATCAAGTGATTTAGTTCCGGTGAGAACAGCGCTTCAAGGCGCTGGTATCGATTACGAATCCGCCGATTCATCATTTCTGCCTTCGATGCACATACAACTAGATGCCGATGGGGCCAAGAAGGTATTTGAACTCATCGATGCTATTGAAGAGCTCGATGATGTGCAGAACGTCTTTAGTAACTTTGATGTATCGGATGAAGTTATGGCGAGCCTGGATTAAATTCTTGGTAAAAACCTTAGGCTAGATGTCTCATTGGGCGGTGGAGTTAGGTGGTGGGATGCGAGTTTTGGGTATTGATCCAGGCCTAACGCGCTGCGGCATCGGAATCGTTGAGGGCGCCGTAGGAAAACCGCTGTCCATGGTGGGTGTGGGAGTCATTCTTACCCCGAGCGATCTTGCCCTTGAATCTCGCTTACTAGAGTTAGATAGAGCGATTAATGAATGGGTTTCAATCTGGAGCCCCGATGTTATTGCGGTGGAGCGCGTATTTGCTCAGCACAATGTCGGCACCGTGATGGGTACGGGACAAGCTGCAGGCATCGCACTTCTTATCGCCGCGAAATCTGGAATCCCCGTGATGATGCATACACCGAGTGAAGTCAAGGCGGCGGTAACGGGATCAGGTCGGGCAAACAAGGCCCAAGTTGCACAGATGGTCGCCAAACTGCTTAATCTGAGCGAGATTCCAAAGCCCGTTGATGCAACCGATGCATTGGCACTTGCCATCTGTCATATCTGGCGAGGCGGGGCAAATACAAAGATCGCTACGGCCGTTGCCGCTGAAAAATCACGTCTACGAAAGCTGCGTGGATAGATGATCTCCACAATAAACGGCTCCGTGCGCTCGATTCATAACGATCGATTAATCGTTGAAGTCGGGGGAGTCGGATTAAGCATCTTGGTCAATGCAGCCACCAGCGCCGGAGTAACGATGGGCTCACAAGTGCAGTTATTTACAACCCTCGTTGTGCGTGAAGACTCACTGACCTTATTTGGATTTCTCAGTGATGAGGCCCGTTCATTATTTGAACTAGTACAGACAGTTTCAGGTATCGGTCCGAAGGTTGCGCTATCAATTCTTGGTGCGCTGACGCCTGAAGATTTGGGTCGAGCGATTGCAACGCAAGATGTTGCCTCAATCGAGCGAGTACCAGGAATCGGCCGAAAAGGTGCACAGCGAATGATCCTGGAGCTACAGGGAAAGTTAAGCGTTCTATCGAGCGGGCCAACCTACGCTGGACATGTTGCACCGTGGCGTGAGAATTTAACTGGGGCACTAGTCTCTCTGGGGTTTTCTCCCAAAGAGTCCGATAGCGCTATCTCTGCGGTGCTTTCACGCTTATCGGCCAATGGTGAAGATCCATCAAAAGTAGCGTTAAGTGATCTATTGAAAGCCGCCTTAGCAAATGCAAAGAGTTCACGTGGCTGAGGATCGCTTAGTGGCTTCAAATATTAAGGGTGAGGAATCAGCGCTGGAGCATGCACTCCGTCCAACAACGTTAAAAGAGTTCATTGGTCAGCATCGCGTGCGCGAACAAATCGATGTTTTGCTAACGGCCGCTCGCCATCGCAAGACACCTGCCGACCATATTTTATTATCGGGCCCGCCTGGACTTGGAAAAACAACTCTGGCACTTATTTTAGCTAGCGAGATGTCGGCACCGATTCGAATTTCCAGCGGTCCTGCCATTACACATGCCGGAGATCTAGCTGCGATTCTCTCATCCCTAGTTGAGGGGGAGATTTTATTTCTCGATGAGATACACCGTTTACCAAGGCCGGCTGAAGAGCTTTTATATTTAGCGATGGAGGATTTTCGCGTCGATGTTGTAGTCGGTAAAGGTCCTGGTGCCACAGCGATTCCGCTACAGCTCCCACATTTCACTCTCGTTTGCGCAACAACGCGCAGCGGTTTATTAACTAGTCCGTTACGTGATCGCTTTGGTTTCACTGCGCACTTGGATTTCTATAGCGATGAGGAGCTCGCACAGGTTATAACTCGCAGTGCAGCCCTGCTTGAAATCAAGATCGCTCCGGATGCAGTTACTGAAATATCTGGCCGCTCTCGTGGTACCCCGCGTATCGCCAATCGATTACTGCGTAGGGTTCGTGACTATGGACAGGTCAAGGGCAGCGCTCTTATCTCCTTGGTAGATACCCAGGCAGCACTTGAGATCTACGAGATCGATGCGCTGGGTTTAGATCGATTGGATCGCGCTGTTTTAACGGCGCTCATCGAGCGCTTCAATGGGGGGCCGGTAGGTCTTTCAACGCTAGCGATCGCAGTTGGCGAAGAGAGTGAGACCGTTGAATCAGTTGCCGAGCCCTTTCTGGTGCGCAATGGATTCATGGCCAGAACTGCGCGTGGACGGGTTGCAACTGCGATGGGTTTTGCCCATATAGGACGAACACCACCTCCTCAACTTGCATCTCTTTTCGACACACCCGCAATTGATGCCTAGACTCTGCCTCTATGTCTACACCAACTAAAGCTATAAAGACGGCTGGCCGTCCCGCCCGTTCATTGGCAGTTTTGGCCCTGGTGCTTCTGGCCCTGGTCGCACTTGTCTTTGTTCAAGGAGCAACGGCCGTGCGTCTTGGCCTGGATCTTCGAGGTGGAACCTCCGTCACCCTTCAACCGCGTATTGCACCGGGAGAAAGTGGAAAGGTTACAAACGTGGCGATCGACCAAGCGGTCTCAATCATTCGTCAACGCGTTAACTCTTTAGGTGTGGCTGAATCCGAGGTTGCAGCCCAAGGTAGTGGCACAAATCGCCAGATCGTTATCTCAGTTCCTGGAGATACTGGACGCAGAGTTGTCGAGTTAGTTGGTCAAACTGCAGAGCTTCGCTTTCGCCAAGTTCTTGCAAGCTCACCAGGTATCGCAACGGCAGGCTCTACCGCAGCAGTAACGGCAGGCTCTACCGCAGCAGTAACGGCAGGCTCGAGCGCGGCAGTAACGGCAGGCTCGAGCGCGGCAGCAACGGCAGGCTCTACCGCGGCAGTAGAGACTGGCTCAACGGCGACTCCGATTAACGGTGTTAGTGCTGCAGTTGATGCAAAGTTCGCCGCCCTTGATTGTACGAAGGTAGCAAATCTTCAAGGTACTGGCGCCGATAGACCAACTGAGACGATTGCAGTATGTGATCGCGCGGGAACAACGAAATATATTTTGGCACCGGCTGAAGTATTGGGTCGACAGATTTCAAAGGCATCTGCAGGAATCGATACACAGGGTGGAAACGCTTGGTATGTAAGTCTGACTTTTAATGGCGAGGGCACAACTGCTTTCGGCGCACTCACCACTCGCGTTACAACTTTGGTCGAACCGCTCAATCAGGTAGCGATCGTTCTCGATGGATTAGTAGTTTCATCACCACGTATCAACGAGCCGATTCCATCTGGAAATGCGCAGATCACCGGAAGCTTTACGCAACTTGAAGCCCAGGATTTAGCAAATGTTTTGAAGTACGGTGCATTGCCACTTGCATTTGATCGCGGGGAAGTTCAACAGGTTTCTCCAACGCTGGGAGCTGATCAATTAAATGCGGGCTTAATCGCTGGCGGACTTGGCTTACTCCTGGTCTTCCTGTACTCACTTCTTTACTACCGCGGACTGGGTCTTGTCACCGTTGGCTCACTCCTTGTCGCTGGATCATTTGTCGGCGTTTTATTCCTGCTTCTTGGAAAGTGGATTGGATTCACATTGACTTTGGCTGGAATTGCCGGTGCCATTGTCGCGATCGGTGTCACGGCCGACTCATTTATCGTTTACTTCGAACGTATACGAGATGAGCTACGAGAGGGCAGATCGCTACGTACAGCCGTTGAAACTGGCTGGATACGTGCTCGTCATACAATTCTTGTAGCCGACTTCGTCTCCATTATCGCCGCCGTTCTTCTCTACTTCTTTGCAGTCGGCGGAGTTCGCGGATTCGCATTTACATTAGGACTAACAACTCTGATCGATTTACTTGTTGTCTTCTTCTTCACAAAACCTCTAGTAACGATCCTTGCTCAATTGAATTTCTACTCTTCAGGTCATGCACTCTCTGGCTTTTCAGCTAAGAGCACCGGAACCCTGCCAGTAACAAAGGAGGCATAAGTAATGTTAAAGCTCTCAGGTATTGGTGGCCGTCTCTACCGCGGTGAAACATCTATCGATTTCATTGGTAAGCGCCGGCGTTGGTACTCAATCTCAGCTCTCTTCATCTTGCTATCTATCGCAGCTCTGTCTTTGCAGGGCCTGCATCTTGGTATCGAGTTCAAGGGCGGCTCATCCTTTACCGTTAACAAGGCAGGTGCATCTATTGCCGATGCTCGTGCAGCGGTTGCTACAGTAGGTATCCCCGGCGAAATCATTGTGCAAAATATCGGCACGGATAAGGTCCGCGTACAGACAGTGGCCCTTGATGCTGCACAAAATAACGCTGTGCAAGATGCGCTAGCTACAAAGTTCTCAGTCACCGTTGAATCAATCGATACACAGATCGTTGGGCCTTCGTGGGGTAAGGAGATCACACGCAAGGCGCTCTACGGTCTATTTGGATTCCTCATCTGCGTGATGCTCTATCTGGCGATGGCCTTTGAGCCCAAGATGTCGGTCGCTGCAATCGTTGCAGTTATTCATGACGTCTTTATTACCGTTGGAATTTATGCACTGGTTGGCTTCGATGTCACACCTGCTACCGTCATTGGCTTCTTAACTATTCTGGGTTACTCCCTCTATGACACCGTTGTTGTCTTCGACAAGATCCGTGAAAACACGCGTACGATTACAGCAAGTTCGAAGAGCACCTATTCGCAGGCAACTAACCTGGCTGTTAACCAGACATTGGTACGATCATTTAATACCTCGCTTATCGCTCTACTTCCAGTGGGATCGATCTTGTTCGTCGGTGCAGGACTCCTTGGCGCCGGTACGTTAAAAGATCTCTCGCTTGCACTCTTTATCGGTTTAGCGGTGGGTACATACTCATCGGTCTTTATCGCACCACCAGTGCTAGCTCAGTTACGTGAGAAAGAGCCTGCGATGATCGCACTTGCTAAACGCGTCAATGGCCGTGGCGCAACACCAACAACCTTTGCTCCAGTTGTCGTTGCAAGCGGTGAACACCGTGGACCACGTAACCAGCCAAAGCGTAAAGGCCGCAAGTAGGCAGCTAACGTGGATACTTTGATTGCACCAGTTGTTAGCGCGCTCAAAGAAAACCATGCCACAAGCAAGGCCGAGGATGTGGAGCGGGCCTTTCTTATCGCCGAAAAAGCCCACGAAGGTCAGCTACGTAAATCGGGGGAGCGTTATATAACGCACCCTGTTGCAGTTGCGCATATTCTCGCCGAACTTGGATTAAGTACTGAAACAGTTATTGCTGCTCTCTTACACGACACCGTTGAAGATACGCCATACTCACTCAAAGAGCTACGCCATGATTTTGGCGATGAGGTAGCTAACCTCGTAGATGGCGTTACCAAGTTGGACAAGCTGACCTATGGGCCAATGGCCGAGGCTGAAACGGTTCGAAAAATGGTTATTGCTATGTCGCGCGATATTCGCGTACTAGTTATCAAACTCGCCGATCGTTTGCATAATGCGCGCACATGGAGATACGTCTCTCAGGAAAGCGCCGAGCGTAAGGCACGCGAAACATTGGATATTTACGCCCCATTAGCTCACCGTCTCGGAATGAATGCCATGAAGTGGGAGCTCGAGGATCTCTCCTTTGAAGTTCTTGAACCAAAGAAATTCGAGGAGATTTCCCGACTAGTAGCAGAGCGATCACCATCGCGCGATTTGTTGACGGCGACGGTAATACAAACGGTGACCGAGGATTTAGCTAAGGACTCAATTCATGCAACGGTAACAGGGCGACAAAAGCATTTTTTCTCCGTCTATCAAAAAATGGTCGTACGCGGGCGCGAATTCAATGATATCTACGACCTTGTAGGTATCCGTGTCCTAGTCAATGATGTCCGTGATTGCTATGCAGTTCTGGGTTCGATTCACGCACGATGGAGTCCGGTTCCTGGGCGATTCAAAGATTACATTGCAATGCCGAAGTTCAATCTCTACCAATCACTTCACACAACAGTCATTGGCCCAACAGGTAAGGCCATTGAGATTCAGATCCGCACATTTGATATGCATGCACGGGCCGAGTTCGGTATCGCAGCTCACTGGAAATATAAGCAGGGGGCCGAAACAAATGAGTCATCACCTGAGATGTTGTGGCTGCGCCAGTTACATGAGTGGCAGAAGGAGACTGAGGATCCATCGGAGTTTCTCGAGGCGCTGCGCTTTGATTTAGGTTCACCTGAAGTCTTTGTATTTACACCGAAGGGAAGTGTTATAGCACTGCCTGGCGGATCTACCCCAGTCGACTTTGCATTCTCAGTGCACACCGATGTCGGTCTGCGATGTGCGGGAGCAAAGGTCAATGGACGTTTAGTACCCCTGGAATCACGGTTAAACAATGGTGATGTAGTTGAGATTGTGACAAATAAGGCTGAGCACGCAGGGCCAAGTAGAGATTGGCTTAACTTCGTTCAGAGCCCGCGTGCGCGCTCAAAGATTAAGGCATGGTTTAGCAAAGAGCGGCGCGAGGAGGCCATTGATGCCGGACGTGAATCTATCGCCCGTCAGATGCGCAAAGCAGGATTGCCATTGCAGAAGATATTTGCAGGACAGTCGCTGCTTGAACTAGCACACGATCTGCACTACTCAGATATTGATGGTTTGTATTCTGCGGTGGGCGATGGCCATGTATCTGCTGCATCGATAATCGATAAGTTAGTTGTAGCTCGCGGGGGAGATGATTCTCATCCTGAGCCAACGATGGATGTTCTGCCAACTCGGGCACCGACAACACGCCGTTCAAGTAATGCAGTCGATGTCGAGGGCACAGATGATGTCTTGGTAAAGCTTGCCCGTTGCTGCACACCGGTTCCGGGTGATGCGATTATGGGTTTTATTACCAAGGGCAGTGGAGTTTCGATTCACAGAAGTGATTGCGTTAACGCTGTTGATCTTCTGGTAAATCAATCTGATCGAGTTGTCAAAGTGCAGTGGCGGGTAGGTGCCGGCTCTATTTTCCTGGTCAACATTCAAGTCGAGGCTTTAGATCGCGCATCGTTGTTGGCCGATGTGACTCGCACATTATCTGATCAGCATGTAAATATCCTCAGCGCATCGGTTAGTACCTCTAAGGATCGCACAGCGTTTTCACGTTTTACCTTTGAGATGGCAGATGCGACCCATCTAGATGCCGTCCTAGGTGCGGTACGAAATATTGAGGGCGTCTATGACGTCTATCGAACAACTAATAATTAAATTAGCTGAACTCAGTCAGACTTCTCTCTGCCTCTTCTAGCCATACCTTTCGAGCATCTGCAGACTCACGTGAATCTGCAGCCTTTTTAGTATTGCCAGCGGCCTCAGATTTCGCCGCGATCTTTTCATAGTTTTCGATTGAATCGCTGAGCTGCTTAACGACTTCGGCGGCTCGTGCCTTGGCCGCTGTATCACTTTTGCGCCAGTGTGTAGCCTCTGCCTCTTTAATAAGTGATTCAACTGCATGCACGCGGGCATCTAGGGATGTTCGCTTATTGCGATGGGTCATTCCGATCTTGCTCCACGTGTTCATGTGATCGCGCAACGCCTTTTTCGCCTCGCCGAGATTGGTAATAGGCGTAAGGGCCTCGATCAGAATAAGGAGCTCTTCGCGCTTAATCAGATTAGTAGCCATTGTTACATCGCGCTTCTCCAAGTCAGCGTTCTTAGCGGTAAAGAACTGATCCTGTGCTGCTTTAAAGCGGGCCCACATCTTGGCATCGTCACTTGGCTTACCTCGACCAGATGCCTTCCAGGCATCCATCAAAACCTTAAATCGCTTTGCAGTTGGGACCCACTGCGTTGAGCTCGCTAATGATTCAGCTTCAGTAATGATCACCTTCTTGGCCTCTGATACAACGCTATGAACGGCTTCTAGGGCGGCAAAGTGAGTGCGACGTCGCTTATCAAACTTATTACGAGAAGATGAGAAGCGCTTCCAGAGAGCTGCATCGGCCGTCTTATTTAAACGCGGCGCAGATTTCCATTCATCGAGCAGCACCTTTAAGCGATCCCCAGTAACTTTCCATGACTCTGATAGCGCCAATGACTCGGCCTCTGCGACAATCTTTTCCTTCTCAATTAAAATCTGCTCAAGGCGCGCCTTCTTGGCCGCACTCTCGGCCGCTTTCTTAGCCTCATATGCCTCGCGATGACCTTCAATCAATGGTTCGATCTGTTCGACCGATGCCGAGAGGGCATCTAGATCGCCAACTGCATTGAGCTCTTTGACTTGATCACGGAGCTTCTTAACTGCCGTGTACGCATCGGATGGAACAAGTGCGCCACTTTTAATGCGCGCAGCTAATAATGCAACCTCTGCGGCGAGCATCTCAAATTTGCGCACGAAATATGCAAGGGCTTCCTCTGCTGTCTTGCCGGGATATGAACCAACGGGTTTTTCCCCGCTCGATATACGAACATAGACGGTGCCATCTTCGGCAACCCGTCCAAATGCTGCAGGATCTCCAATCAGGGCAGTTGCCGCTGATGCTTGGGGTACTGGATCGA
This sequence comes from Candidatus Planktophila sp., assembly GCA_009691145.1. Taxonomy (GTDB): domain Bacteria; phylum Actinomycetota; class Actinomycetes; order Nanopelagicales; family Nanopelagicaceae; genus Planktophila. The sequence goes on from SHVG01000003.1 coordinate 20,399, forward strand.
AATCGGTCATGCTGGTGATCCTTTCAGCGCGTTGTTCGTTACGAACGTCGCTATGTATGTCATGGGCCGAACAAAGAATCTTTGAACGGACGTGAATTGAGCGTTTAGGTAGGGTAAAAGGTACCCTGTCCTAGCCTCTTAGCGTCAATCGCTTCTCAGGCTCAGAGGTAAGGGGGGAGATGATGCTCGTTGCCTCATTTGCCGCCCCTATCTTTGCCACCAATTGTTGGGTTATCGCCAGCGGCCGGGGGGCCGAATGCGTCGTCATCGATCCTGGGATGCCAGATGTATCCCAACAGCTCTGGCAGATCCTGGATGAGTTCGCCCTAAAGCCGGTAGCTGTCATAGCCACGCATGGGCATATAGACCATACATTTTCAATTACGCCAATCGCCGATGGCTATGGCATCCCTGCATATATTCATAACCAGGATCGAGTCGCACTCATACATCCAGAGAGAGTCTTATCTCCAGAATTTGCTGCGACATTGACGGGCATGGAGTTTGTTGAGCCACGTGATGTAAGAGAATTGCGCAATGGTGAACTCCTTGATCTCGTCGGGCTTAGCTTTAGAGCTATTCACGCCCCCGGTCATACGGCGGGCTCACTGATGTTTGAGGTATCAGAGGAGATTTTGATTAGTGGCGATGTTCTTTTTGCAGGTTCTATCGGACGCACCGATTCGCCAACGGGCTCAGCCAAAGATATGGAAGAGACATTGCGCAAAAAAGTTCTTCCCCTAGGCGATCATTTGCGGGTCCTACCCGGACATGGTCCTGAAACCACGATTGCGCATGAGCGCAAGAACAATCCATATCTAAAATCCATGAAGGCGTGCTACTAATGGCCCGCCAAAAGATTCAAGCACCTAAAGGTGTAAGCGAGTATGTTCCACCGCGCTCAAAACTATTTGAGTTTGTCCGTGAGTGTCTGATCGCACCGGCTCGCTCGGCGGGCTATCAGTTAATGGAGCTACCAGTCTTTGAAGATACTGAGCTCTTTACACGTGGTGTTGGTGAGTCAACCGATGTCGTATCTAAAGAGATGTACACCTTCACCGATCGCGGTGATCGATCTATAACACTGCGCCCCGAAGGAACGGCCGGAGCTATGCGTGCAGTTATTGAACATGGTTTAGATCGAGGACAGTTGCCGGTAAAGATTTGGTACTCAGGTCAGTATTTTCGTGCCGAGCGTCCGCAGGCCGGTCGATACCGCCAGTTTTATCAGGTCGGTATTGAAGCTATTGGTTTAGATGATCCGGCAATCGATGCCGAAGTAATTGCAATCGCCGACTCAGGTTTTAAAGCGATTGGATTGAAGAAGTATCGTCTGGAGATTACATCTTTAGGTGATGCCCAGTCACGCGCGGCTCATCGCATCGATTTATCCAAGTTCATCTCAACTCTTGGTTTAGATGAGGCGACGGCGGCTCGCGCTGCCCTCAATCCACTGCGATTATTTGATGACAAGCGTGAAGAGGTGAGAAAGGCGATGCTGAAAGCGCCGTTGTTAATCGATTATTTAAGCGATGCATCGCGTGCGCACTTTGAATCCGTTAAGAGTTATTTAGATGCACTCGGAATTTCATATCTAATAAATCCCCGAATGGTGCGGGGTCTTGATTATTACACGGGCACAACTTTTGAATTTGTTCACGAACTTCTGGGTGCACAAACTGGTATCGGTGGGGGAGGACGCTACGACGGTCTGATGCAAGAGCTCGGTGGACAAGAGTTATCTGGAATCGGATTTGGCCTTGGCGTTGATCGTGCCTTGTTGGCGGCAGAGGCTGAGGGCGTTATCTCACAGGATGGTTTTGTAGCCGATCTTTTTATTATTCCTCTTGGAGATAGTGCGATGGTAAAAACGCTAGAGATTGCAATGCAACTGCGCAGCACCGGCAAGGTGGTAGAGATTGCTTTTGGTGATCGCGCGCTCAAGGCTGCGATGAAGGCGGCCGATAAGAGTGGCGCGCGTTACGTTGTAGTCCTGGGCGATGAAGAGATCGCCAACAAGAGCGTAGAGCTTAAAAATATGAACTCCGGTGTCTCCACATCGGTTACGATTGACTCCTTAATCAACGCACTGTAGAAAGCGATACCACACTCACTATGTTAAGAAGCCATGATGCAGGCGCGTTACGTAAATCCGATGCCGGCACAATCGTTACTCTCGCGGGTTGGGTTTCACGCCGTCGAGATCATGGTGGTGTTGCATTTATCGATCTACGCGATGCCTCGGGATCTGTGCAAGTGGTTATCCGTGATGAAAAGATGGCCGGAGCACTGCGCGCGGAGTGGTGTCTATTAATCACTGGCGAGGTCCTCGCACGTCCAGATGGAAATGCCAATACAAATATTCCTACCGGTGAGATTGAGGTTATGGGCGATACTGTCGTAGTCCTTAGCGAATCCGCCGCCTTGCCATTCCCAGTTGATAGTGGAAATGATGGAGATATCAGTGAAGAGGTACGTCTTAAGTATCGCTACTTAGATCTACGTCGCGAAAAGCCTTCAGCTAATCTGCGTCTGCGTTCAAAGGTGACATCGACAATCCGTCGAGTCATGGAGGATGAAGCATTTCTTGAGATTGAAACCCCTTACTTAACGCGCTCGACACCTGAGGGCGCACGTGACTTCTTGGTTCCAGTGCGCCTACAGCCGGGTAGTTGGTATGCACTTCCACAATCCCCACAGTTGTTTAAGCAGTTATTAATGGTTGCTGGTATGGAAAGGTACTACCAGATTGCACGATGTTTTCGTGATGAGGATTTTCGCGCCGATCGTCAGCCCGAGTTCACGCAACTAGATATCGAGATGTCCTTTATCGATCAAGAGGATATTTTGGCAGTTGCTGAAAAGATCGTTGCAAAGATTTGGCAAAAGGCCCTTGGCTATGCGCTTCCACTACCGCTACAACGAATGACATATGCCGATGCAATGTCGCGATATGGAACTGACAAACCAGATCTGCGCTTCGGTAACGAGATATCTGAGCAGACCTCTTACTTTGCAGCTACATCTTTTAGAGTTTTCCAGGCCCCTTATGTAGGCGCAGTTGTCATGCCTGGCGGAGCTACATCGCCTAGGCGCGAACTCGATGCCTGGCAGGATTGGGCGAAGGCGCGTGGAGCTAAAGGATTGGCCTACATTCTTGTAAATAAGGATGGAACACTCGCAGGTCCAGTTGGTAAAAATCTGAGCGAGAGTGAGAGCGCAGGAATCGCCGCGGCCACTGGCGCCAAATCTGGAGATGCAATCTTTTTTGCAGCCGGTGAGCGCACGGCATCACTTAACTTATTAGGCGCAGCGCGTCTTGAGATTGGAAAGCGCTGTGGATTAATCGCAGAAGATAAGTGGGAGTTCCTCTGGGTCGTCGATGCACCGATGTTTGAGCCAACAGATAATGGCGGTTGGAGTGCAGTACACCATCCATTTACTGGCCCAAAGCCAGAGTTCGCCTCCAGCTTTTCAACCGATCCAGAGCATGCCCTGGCATATGCCTACGACATTGTTTTAAATGGCAGCGAACTCGGTGGTGGTTCAATACGTATTCACGACCAGAAGATGCAGAGGGATGTTTTTCGCGTTATTGGTTTAAGCGATGAAGAGGCCGCCTCAAAGTTTGGATTTTTATTAGAGGCCTTGAACTATGGCCCACCTCCACACGGTGGAATAGCATTTGGTTTAGATCGCATCTGCGCACTTCTTACCGGCTCAGATTCGATTCGCGAAGTTATTGCATTTCCCAAGACTGCAAGTGGGGCAGATCCACTCACTGGAGCGCCGACACCGATTACAGCGGCGCAACGCAAGGAGAGCGGCATCGATGGCGCTCCTAAGAACGCACCTCAGGTAGGCTAAGAGCATGGGTCCAGGTGGAATCGCAACGATTATCGCCGCATGCGCGCTTTTTATTATCGCCATCGCCGTTAGTTATGTGGTCATCCGATTCGGTCGCTTCATCGATGAGGCTAAGCTCTCATTGAAATCTCTGACCGATGAAACCGCGCCTCTTATTGAAGAGGTGCATACAACCGTTACTTTGGTAAATGGCCCACTCAAATCCATTAATCGCATCACGAAAAACGCCGAAGATATATCGGACAAGGTCACCAATGCAACTAGCACTTTTATTAATAAGAATGGCTCTGCAGTAAAGGTCGCCGGCGCACTTCTATCGGCAGTTTCAATGAGTAAGTCACGCTCTAAGAAGAAGGCTGAGTGATCTCGGTACGTGGAATCCGCCGAGATCCGTGCGCGCTGGCTGCGCTTCTTTGAAAAAGATAATCGCCAAGGTTTAACGCACACCGTTGTCCCCTCGGCCTCTTTAATTGCCGATGACCCGAACCTCTTACTTGTTAACGCTGGAATGGTTCCGTTTAAGCCTTATTTTTTAGGTGAAGTTACACCGCCTTTTAAGCGTGCTACCTCGGTACAAAAATGTGTACGAACTCTCGATATCGATGAGGTGGGTAAGACAACACGACATGCATCGTTTTTTCAGATGTGTGGAAACTTTTCATTTGGCGATTACTTCAAAGAGGGCGCAATCGCACTTGCATGGGAGCTACTAACACGGCCCATCAAAGATGGCGGTTATGGTTTCGAGGAAGATCGGTTATGGGTAACTGTTTTTCTCGACGATGACGAGGCGGCCGATATCTGGCACAACAAGATTGGTCTCCCAAAAGATCGAATCCAACGTATGGGTATGGGCGATAATTTTTGGTCGATGGGTATACCTGGCCCCTGTGGTCCATGCTCTGAGATTTATTACGATCGCGGCCCTGCCTATGGCAAGGATGGCGGTCCTATCGCCGATGAAAACCGGTATATGGAGGTCTGGAACTTAGTCTTCATGCAAAATGAGCGCGGAGCGGGCAGCGGTAAAGATGATTTCCCAATTTTGGGTGAGCTGCCTGCAAAGAGTATTGATACCGGTCTTGGCCTTGAGCGAATGGCGGCGCTATTACAGGGCGTTGAAAATATTTATGAGATCGATACGACGATGCAGATTTTAAATAAAGCCAGCGAGCTCACCGGTGTTGCATATGGTGCATCACAGAAATCAGATATCTCTCTGCGGGTAATTGCCGATCATGCACGGACATCGGCCATGCTCATCGCTGATGGCGTAACCCCTGGCAACGAGGGCCGAGGATATGTCTTGCGACGAATGATGCGCCGCACGATTCGCAATATGCGACTTCTTGGTTCGATGGATCCAATCATCTCTGAGCTCACCGTAGCGGCAATCGCAGCGATGGGGCGGCAGTATCCCGAGCTAGTGAACGATAAAAAGAGAGTTCTATCTGTGAGTGTCTCTGAAGAGGAGAGTTTTCTGGCAACTCTTAAGAGTGGAACGACTATCTTCGATGTAGCTAGTGCATCATTAAAAAAAGGCAAGAGCAGAGTATTGCCGGGTGTAGATGCCTTTAAACTCCACGATACATATGGCTTTCCATTTGATTTGACTCTAGAAATGGCGCGCGAAGAGGGCCTGGAAGTCGATGAAGAGGGCTTCAGACGTTTAATGAAAGAGCAGAAAGATCGCGCTAAGGCCGATTCGAAGGCGAAGAAGAGTGGCCACAGCGATGTCAGTGAGTACCGCGCCATCGCCGATGCCAGTGGTAAGAGCGAGTTTTGTGGTTATACATCGGTAACGAGTGAGTCAACGGTTACTGGAATCTTACTCGATGGTGTCTCGTCAAAGAGTGCAACGGCCGGCGATGATGTTGAGATTATTTTAAATAGAACACCTTTCTACGCCGAAGGCGGCGGTCAGTTAGCCGATGGCGGAACAATAACTTTATCCAACGGCGCCGTTATTGAAATTGATGACGTTCAAACACCAGTACCCGGAGTCTTTGTACACCGTGGTCGCGTATTAAATGGCGCAGTAGAGATTGGCAATGACGCCCTTGCCGCAATCGATATTGAACGTCGCGATGCAATCTCACGCGCACACACTGCAACGCACATGGTCCATAAGGCCTTTCGCGAAGTTTTAGGGGAGACAGCAACTCAGGCAGGATCTGAAAACTCTCCAGGCCGCTTTCGTTTTGATTTTCCATCAACGGGTGCGGTTCCAGATAGCGTCATCAATGATGTTGAATCCCGCGTCAATACCCTGCTTCTGGATAACTTAGAGGTAACTGCCCAGACGATGACGCAGGCACAAGCTAAAGAGATCGGTGCGATGGCGCTCTTCGGCGAGAAATATGGAGATCAAGTTCGTGTTGTCAGCGTTGGCGATTGGGCTCGCGAATTATGCGGCGGAACACACGTCACACGTTCAGGCCAGTTAGGTGTCGTTAAACTTTTAAGCGAATCATCTATTGGTGCTGGGGTCAGGCGCGTCGAAGCACTTGTCGGAGTCGATGCCTATAAGTTCTTAGCTCGCGAACATATTCTTCTTAACTCATTAACATCGATCATTAAGGGCGCACGGGTTGAGGAGTTGCCAGAGCGCATCTCGGATCTATTAACTAAGATTCGCGATATTGAAAAAGAGCTCGGCCTTGTTCGCTCTGCAGCGGCCTTTGCACAGATTGGTGAGATCGCAAAGACGGCCACGGTTATTAATGGCCTAACAACAACGGTCGCCGTTCTCAGTGATGGCATCTCCGGCGAGGATCTGCGAACAATCGCTCTCGAACTACGTGCAAAGGCTACAAACTCCGTTGTTGCACTCATCAGCGTTAATGATGGCAAGCCTGTGTTGGTCGTAGTGGCAAGTGATGCCGCACGCGCCCAAGGTGTTAAAGCTGGAGCACTGGTTAAGATCGCTTCATCGGTTTTGGGCGGCGGCGGCGGCGGTAAAGATGACTTTGCTCAGGGTGGTGGCACCGACATCACTGCAGTCAATGAGGCCTTAGCTGCAATATGTGCAGCGCTTAAAGGATAATTGCAGGCATGCAACGAGGCCGCCGTATCGCCTTTGATTACGGTGATGTACGAATCGGTGTAGCTATATGTGATCCCGACGCAATTCTGGCATCGCCACTGACTACGCTCTCATCGAGTGATAAGAAACTTATCTTGGAGCTCACAGAGATACTGACAGAGTACGAGCCAGTCACAATTTATGTAGGAAAGCCATCGAATATGGATGGTAGTGCTGGCGCAGCGGCGGAAAAGACGGTTCAATTCTGCGCTCTCCTTGCAACATTAACTACGGCTCCAATCGTGGCTATAGATGAGCGGTTATCAACGGTCAGCGCTGCAAGGAGTATGCGGGATTCAGGAGTTAAGGCAAAGGCGGCTAAATCACGTATCGATCAAGCTGCAGCGGTAGCTATATTGGAGTTTGCTCTAGCGATTGAAAAAAACATTCCATGAAGTTGGCAAGGGTGGCAGGTGCACTGGCATTTGTTGTTGCACTGAGTTTTTCCCTGCATATGGCGCGCAGCAATGTCGCGCCTGCGCCGGATTTTCCTACCCGTGTCATAGCAGCTAATGATCCTGAAGTCATCGTCGATATTGCTAGTGGCACATCGGGTTCAGAGGTTGCAGCCCTACTTTTTAAAGAGAAGGTCATCAAATCCTCCTCGGCATACTTTCGCATCGCAGTTGCAGAAAAGAGATCAGCGAAGGTATCACCAGGTGCTCACCGCTTAACGCTTACCATCTCTGCAGCCCAAGCCCTGGACCAGTTGCTGGATCCGACACGGATCCCGAATCTTATAAAGGTATTTGAAGGCGCGTGGAAGAGTGAGATTGTTGATTCATTGCGTATCTATGGCTTCACGGAAAAGGAGATAGCCAGCGCATTTAAGGCACTTGTCCTGCCCGCCGGTTTCGACAGCGCTGAAGGTCTTTTGTTTCCAGCTCAATATAGTTTTGCTAGTGGCACTAACGCTACGCAGATGGTGCAGGCGATGCTCGATCGATTTAAGAGCGAGAGGATAGGCCGAGAGATTTTAAGTGCAAGCGGAAAATACTCTGCAGTTGAGCTGTTGACTATTGCATCTATCGTTCAGTCAGAGGGTGATACTAAGGATTTCGATAAGATCGCTCGCGTAATCTTGAATCGGTTGAAGATATCCATGCCTCTGCAGATGGACTCAACCGTTCATTACATTAAAAAGATACGTGGGGAGATATTTTTAAGTACCTCATCAACGCTTATTAAATCCCCGTACAACACCTACAAACATTATGGTTTACCTCCAACACCTATCGGAAACCCTGGTGTTGATGCTATGTCTGCCACCCTAAATCCCGTCCCCGGCGACTGGCTCTACTTCATTACAGTTGCCCCAGGGGATACACGCTTCACGGCATCTAACGATGAGTTTGTTACCTGGAAGTTTCTCTATGAAAAGAATCGAAAGGCGGGTGCATTCAAATGATTAAGGCCGCTGTCTTAGGCTCCCCGATTGCGCACTCGTTGAGCCCGCTACTTCATACGATCGCCTATGCCGAGCTTGGGATCGAGGGCGATTACACGCGCGTTGAGATTAAGAGTGGCGAACTCGGCGCATTTCTTGCCAGGTGCGATGACAGCTGGAACGGTTTTTCTCTGACAATGCCGCTTAAAGAAGAGGTACTGGGTTTCACGAAAGAGGTCTCCGATCTCGCAATCCGAATTCGCAGCGCGAACACTTTGGTTAAACGTCAAGGAGAGTGGAGTGCGATTACAACCGATGTATCAGGTTTTACGCATGCACTTGCAGCACATGGCATAGATGCATGTGGTGATGTTCTCATCATTGGTGGTGGTGCAACTGCACGTGCCGCCGCTGCGGCCTGCGATGGAATGGCTACGCGTATAACGGTAATGAATCGATCACTCTCACGCATTGAGGCGATATCTAACACTATAGAGATTTCAGATCTAGATTTTATAGCCTGGGATGATGCCACTATCTTTGAAAGCGTTGACCTAATCATCTCAACAACACCAGAGGGAGCCAGTGATGCTTTAACTGCGAGTTTTCCATCTCATCCGACGGCTGTTTTCTTCGACGTTGTCTACAAGCCTTGGCCAACTGCCGCCTTGGCAACATGGAGCCAGCGCGGTGGGCAGATAATCGATGGCCTGGATTTACTCATCCATCAAGGAATTGATCAGGTTGCACTCTTTTCAGGGGTGAGATTTGATCGTGCACCTATGGCGGCACTGATGCGCAGACATGCGCTCAAAGCATTGGAATCATCCACATAGCTCGCAGAGATATCTGCAAATCTGATTAATCTCATCCCATGTTTGCGCTGGCGCTCTTGGCACTACCAATCACCTTTGCCGACTGGCGGTATCGTCGGATTCCAAATATCTACCTTATCTTTATCACCTACTGGGTTGCAGTGGCACGGATAATCTCTGGCATCGCATCCCTGCAAGTACTGGCTTTAGCGATAGTAGTGTCGATACTCGGTGTACTGGTTTTGCGAATGGGGATCGGCGATGCAAAGTTATTTATTATCGTGTGCCTGGCGATTAATCTGCCTACTATCGCTTCATTAGTAGCTCTCGCCACCTGCATCTATCTGGCCGCTATAGCGCAGATTATTCTCACGTGGGGCCTTAAAAGAGTTATTCCCCAGAGTATTCCGCTGGCTTTTGCACTCTTTTTTGGAAGCGCGCTCTATTTGGCTGCGAGTAGTGCTGCATCTCTGCAACAATATGCAGATGCGTTGGTTAACAGCTGGTGAGTCTCACGGCCAAGCCCTGAGTGCAATCCTCGAGGGTATTCCGGCATCGGTTGAAATCACGACGGCAGATATCGATTATCACTTAGCACGCCGGCGCTTAGGCGTAGGTCGCGGTGCACGCCAGAGCTTTGAGGCCGATAAGGTCACGATTCTCGGGGGAGTACGTTTAGGTTTAACACAGGGCGGACCGATCGCGATTCAGATCAATAATTCAGAGTGGCCCAAATGGGAAAAGATTATGTCGGCCGATCCAGTACCCCTCGATGAGATCGCAAAGTTAGCGCGCAATTCCCCTCTTACTCGGCCGCGTCCGGGTCACGCCGATTTAGTTGGAATGCAGAAATACGATCTCGATGATGCACGTCCCATCCTGGAGCGTGCAAGTGCCCGCGAAACGGCATCGCGTGTTGCACTCGGCGCCGTAGCCCGAGCATTTCTACAACAAAGCGTTGGGATTAGCGTTTTAAGTCATGTCCTATCAATTGGCTCTGTGCGAGTACCTGCAGACACTCCACTGCCTAACTCAACAGATATGCAACGCATCGATGAGGATCCAGTTCGTTGCGCCGATGCATCGACGAGTGAGCTAATGATTGCCGAGATAGAGAGTGCGCATTTAGAGGGAGATACTTTAGGCGGAGTCATCGAAGTACTCGCATTCAATATGCCACCAGGACTTGGCTCACACGTTCATTGGGATCGGCGTTTAGATGCACGTTTAGCTGGCGCGGTTATGGGCATCCAGGCGATAAAGGGGGTTGAGATCGGAGATGGTTTTGAAACCGCCAAGCGTCGCGGCACTGTGGCTCACGATGAGATTGAAAAATCTCGCGATGGCAAGATTCTTCGTCGCACTGATCGTGCAGGTGGTACTGAGGGCGGTATGTCCAATGGCGAGATCCTGCGTGTGCGTGCTGCAATGAAGCCGATATCAACAGTGCCAAAGGCGCTAGATACAATCGATGTCGCAACTGGCTTACCTGCAAAGGCTATCAACCAGCGCTCAGATGTATGCGCTGTACCGGCCGCTGGAGTTGTTGCAGAGGCGATGGTCGCACTTGTTCTAGCCGAGGCGGTACTGGAGAAGTTTGGTGGAGATAGCGTCGGTGAGACGCGAAGAAATTTCCAGAGCTACATGAACACCTTAAACTTTAAGTAGGACTCTCGTATGCCACAGGCAGTAATAATCGGTCCCCCCGGAAGCGGTAAAAGTACGATTGGGAAGGCCTTGGCTAAATCACTACATATCGCTTTCTTGGATACAGATAATGTAGTTGAGAAGAACTGCGGAAAAAAGATCTCAGATATTTTTGTGGATGAAGGTGAAGGAGCTTTCCGAGATTTAGAGTTTGAAGCGCTCACTTCATGTTTGCAAGTTAAGAATGCAGTTCTCGCACTTGGCGGGGGAGCTCCCATTTCAGAGCGCGCTCAGAAATTGCTTAAGGCCACAGATGCTCCGATTATCTTTCTCGATGTTTCATTGTCGGTGGCCGCTCCGCGAGTGGGTTTTAATCGCGATAGACCATTGCTACTGGGCAACCCTCGGGCACAGTGGCAGGCGCTCTACGATCAGCGCCGTCCTATCTACGAAGATTTGGCCACGATGACGATTAAAGTTGATGCAATGAAGTTTCATGAGATTGTTGTTGCAATTAGGGAGGGCGCTTTACATGAAAAGCGTTAACGTAAAAGCCGAACGGGCATACGATGTAACCATAGATTGTGATTGGAAATCACAGTTGATCGCACTAGCTGGCAATCGATCCCGAGTAGGGGTGATTCGTAGCCAAGCCATGTCAGATGCCGTGCACATCGATGCCGATATCGATGGCGAGATTTTTTACTTCAATCTGCCAGATGGCGAGGCTGCAAAGAGTTTTGCAACGATTACCGCCTTATGGAACTGGTTGGGGGCGGCGGGTTTCACACGCTCGGATTTGATCGTTGGCATCGGGGGAGGCGCCATCACCGATGTCGCAGGATTTGCAGCGGCTTCGTGGCTACGCGGTATCGATTGGGTAGCAGTGCCCACAAGTGTTGCAGGCATGGTCGATGCAGCAATTGGTGGTAAGACTGGAATCAATAGCGACTACGGAAAGAACTTAATCGGCGCTTTTCACTCGCCAGTAGCCGTTCTCATTGATCTTTCATGGCTCACAACGCTTTCGGATAGAGATTTTGCTGCCGGCATGGCAGAGGTTATTAAATGTGGGTTCATTGCAGATGTTGAGATCATAAATGGCATGGCCGGAAAATCACTCGCACAGTTGCGTGCAGATATGACGACAACGATTGCACTGATTGAAGCGGCGGTACGGGTTAAGGCCAGCGTTGTTAGCCTCGACTTTAAAGAGAGCTTTGCACGCGAGGTTTTAAACTATGGTCACACCCTTGGCCATGCGATAGAGATTGACAGCAAGTACAGCATGCGTCATGGCGAAGCGATCGCGATTGGATTGGTATTTGCCGCAGAGTTAGCCCAGATAAAGGGCTATCTATCATCAGAGATAGTTCAGATGCACCGTCAGATCCTAGCCTCACTTGATCTACCAGTGACATATCCTCGTGCAGCATGGCCGCAGTTACTGCCGTTACTGTCATTAGATAAAAAATCACGGGGTAAATCACTTCGCTTCGTCGCAATCTCTGCAATCGGCTCAACGCTGCGCATAGAGGATGCAATGGAGAGTGAACTCACGGCCGCCTATGAGAGAATAAGCTCATGAAGATCCTGGTAATCAATGGCCCTAACTTGGCACGTTTAGATATCCGCGACTCATCTATCTATGGAGATCTCAACTATGGCGAGTTGAAGAGCCTTATTGAAATCTCTGCCAAAGCCCACGGCTTAGAGGCCGATATCCGACAGAGCGATGATGAGGCCACGATAATCGGCTGGCTACACGAGGCGGCCGATAAGAAACTACCCGTGATTATTAATCCAGCGGCCTTCACGCATTACTCCTATGCAATCCGTGATGCAGCTGAACTTCTCACATCACCTCTGATCGAGGTTCATCTATCTAATCCAATGTCACGCGAAGAGTTTCGTCACACCTCTGTAATCTCTGGAGTTGCCAATGGCACTATCGCCGGTTTTGGTCCAAACTCTTATGTATTGGCGATAATCGCGCTTAAAAACCTGATTGGCTAGGCGAACAAAGCACTAGCGGCGAGCAGGTATCCTTATCCTCTTGCTATCACAACGGGTAGCCGAACTAATTCAAACGAGTGGAGCTTTTCACGTGGCAACAACAGCAGATATGAAAAATGGAATCACCCTAGATATCGAAGGCCAACTCTGGAACGTAGTTGAGTTCCAACACGTTAAGCCAGGTAAGGGTCCAGCATTCGTGCGTACAAAGTTGAAGTCGGTTCTGACTGGCAAGGTCATTGATCGTACATTTAACTCTGGTGTCAAAATTGATATTGAGATTCTAGAAAAGCGAGATATGCAGTTTCTATACAAAGAGGGTAAAGACTTTGTATTTATGGATGCAAAGACCTTTGATCAGATGACTATATCTATGGCAACTGTTGGCGAGATGGCTAACTACATGCTCGAAAACACAGATGCAGTTGTAGCTGTTCATGATGGTAATCCTCTCTACATCGAACTTGCAGCCGCTGTGCCTTTGAAGATTACCTATACCGAGCCTGGTATTCAGGGCGATCGCTCATCGGGTGGAACAAAGCCTGCGACCGTTGAAACAGGTATTGAGATTCAAGTGCCACTATTTATTAAGCAAGATGAGGTCGTCATGGTTGATACTCGCGATGGGTCATACCAAGGCCGCGCTAACTAGTGTCTGCCCGCGGTAAGGCCCGAAAGGCGGCTTTAGATTTACTCTATGAGGCAGATATCCGTGGCACGAACGCGGTAGAGACGTTGAACCTGCGAGATACTGTTGAAGAGGGCCCAGATGCCAGACCTATCCGCGAGTACACCCGTGAACTTGTTAATGGAGTCGGTGCTAACTATCGAAAAATCGATGAGTTAATAACAACATATGCCCAGGGCTGGGATATGGATCGCTTGCCTGCAGTCGATAGAAATATTCTGCGTCTTGGTATCTATGAGATCTTATGGTCGCCATCTACTCCAGATGGCGTAGTAATAGATGAGGCGCTCACACTTGCTAAAGAGCTCTCAACCGATGACTCCGCTGGATTTATTCACGGAGTCTTGGGTCGTATCTCATCGATAAAGGAGAGCCTGGCTCTTTAACGAATAAGTAGGATTCGATTTACTTCTAACATCGCTGTAATCTCATCGGAGTTTTTTCCAATCGCCATCGCCAAGGCTGTTAGATCATCGGCACGCATAGAGAGCACTTCACCGTTCCAATCATTTCGTCGTGCAACGATGCAAGCGATAAATGTCAAAATTGTGCGAAGCCCCGCGCTGCTGTGCGAGATCTGCTGCCGATCGGCCATCATGATTCGGATGCGGCGTAGGTCGATTACCGGTCTTTGAGCCCGCTCCACTGTTGGGGTCGGTGGCTCTAAAAGATAGGAGAGTGGCACACCATAGAAATCGGCGATAGCCAGCGCCTTCTTTACAGATAGGGCGCGATCGCCTCGCTCGTATGAGCCCAGTACTACGGCGCGGATAGTGCGATGGCTTTGTAGTTCGACATCGCTAAGAGATAGTCCTTTGGAGATTCGGATTGCACGTATACGTGCGCAGATTGCATCATGTGTTGTCATAGGCGCTAGGTTAAATCGCACCACCAACGCCCGCGCCTGCTTGTCCACAGCCCTGACACTTTCGGTGCTATAATCGCCCACGCATCCTTTAACGACCCATCCTGAGAGATGGGGAAGGAGATTTAGATGAGCGTTGCCCTGTCCGCACCCGATATCTCACGTGCGTTGATACGTATTTCTCACGAGATTCTCGAAGCCAATCCCGCTACCCAGCAGATTACCCTGCTCGGTATTCCAACCCGTGGGGCCCATCTAGCTATGCGAATCGCCGCGAGCATGAGTCAGATCGCAGGGCACGAGATTCCAGTGGGGATGCTCGATATCACCATGCATCGCGATGATCTGCGAATGCGGCCGCTACGGCCGATAATGCCGACATCGATTCCGAGCAGCGGAATTGACGGACGCGAAGTAGTTTTAATTGACGATGTCTTATTCTCAGGGCGCACGATCCGCGCCGCTCTCGATGCCTTAGGCGAAATTGGTCGCCCCCACACTGTCCAGGTAGCTGCTCTGGTTGATAGAGGCCACCGTGAACTTCCGATTAGAGCTGATTTCGTTGGAAAAAATCTGCCTACCTCGATAGCGCAGTCGGTTAAGGTGCAGTTAACTGAGATTGATGGCGTCGACGAAGTTCTGATTGAGGAGAACTAATGCGCCATTTACTCTCGATATCAGATCTCTCAAAGGCGCAGGCGATTTTGATATTAGATACTGCCGTCGAGCTCGCACGCGTTAGCGATGGCGCAGTTAAGAAGCTACCTACATTACGTGGCCGCACAATTGTTAATCTCTTTGCCGAAGATTCAACGCGAACGCGCATCTCATTTGAAGCTGCAGCTAAACGCTTATCGGCCGATGTTATTAACTTTTCAGCTAAGGGCTCGAGTGTGAGTAAGGGCGAATCTCTCAAGGACACTGCGCTCACATTGCAGGCGATGGGCGCCGATGCCGTTGTTATTCGACATGGTGCATCGGGTGCACCTCAACGTTTAGCCGACTCTGAATGGATGCTCGGTAGTGTTATAAATGCAGGCGATGGCACTCATGAACATCCCAGCCAGGCCTTGCTCGATGCATTCACGATTAGAAAACACCTCGGTAAGGGCGCACCGGATTTAGTGGGAGTTCGGGTAGCAATCGTTGGCGATGTTTTGCACTCACGTGTTGCCAGATCAAATGTTCTACTTCTAACACTCTTAGGTGCCAGCGTCACATTAGTTGCACCACCAACGCTTTTGCCCGTTGGTGTTGAAAGCTGGCCAGTAAAGATTTCCTATGATTTAGACTCAGTCATAGGCACGGTCGATGTAGTGATGATGCTACGGGTACAGCAAGAGCGAATGAGTGATCTCTTCTTTCCTAACGCGAGAGAGTATTCGCGCTACTTTGGACTTAATGCCGACCGTCTTAAATTGATGTCACCTGATTCAATCGTGATGCACCCTGGTCCAATGAATCGCGGGTTGGAGATCGCCGCAGAGGTTGCCGATAGCGCACGCTCTGTAATCGTTGAACAAGTTGCCAACGGTGTAAGTGTTCGAATGGCTATCTTGTATGTCTTATTAGCAGGTCAACCCTTGGAAGCAGGTAGCAAATAATGTCGGGGCACCGTTATCTCCTCAAAAAGGCATCGCTTCCGAATGGTGCAACAAGTGATCTACTCATAGTCGACGGTCTGATTAAGAATTTGGCAGCCAATATCTCCGATGCCGATGCAACGGTAATCGATGTTAAGGGCTCAGTCCTTCTTCCAGGATTAGTTGATCTCCATACACATCTGCGCCAGCCCGGTCGCGAAGATGCCGAAACAGTTCTCTCTGGTTCTCGCTCTGGTGCAAAAGGTGGATTCACCGCACTCTCTGCAATGGCAAATACCTCACCTGTTGCCGACAACGCCGGTGTTGTCGAGCAGGTTTATAGATTAGGTCAAGAGGCTGGTTTGCTCGATGTTTTTCCAATCGGTGCCGTAACCCAGGGTCTACAAGGTCTAGCTCTCTCTGAAATCGGAGCGATGGCAGACTCTATTGCACGTGTGCGCGTCTTTAGCGATGATGGAAACTGTGTATTTGATCCGCTAGTAATGCGTCGCGCCCTTGAATACATTAAGAAGTTTGATGGTGTGATAGCACAACATGCTCAAGAGCCTCGTCTGACAGTTGGCTCGCAGATGAATGAGGGCGAAGTATCTGCAATTCTAGGTTTAAAGGGATGGCCGGCTATTGCAGAGGAAGCGATTATCGCGCGCGATGTTTTGCTTGTAGATCATGTTAAATCTCGTCTGCATATCTGCCACGTAACAACGGCTGGGGGAGTTGAAATTATTCGCTGGGCTAAGGCCCGTGGAATCAATGTCACAGCCGAAGTCACTCCCCATCATCTTTTATTAACCGATGAGTTAGCACGTTCCTATGATCCAGTATTTAAGGTAAATCCACCTCTGCGCAGTGAAAAAGATGTTATGGCGCTGCGCGAAGCCTTAGCCGATGGAACTATCGATATCGTTGCAACAGATCACGCCCCACACACGATGGAGTCGAAAGAGTGCGAGTGGGGGGAGGCATCATTTGGAATGCTCGGTCTTGAAACCGCCCTATCTATCGTTCAAAAAACAATGATCGATTCAGGGCTCATGAACTGGGCACAAGTTGCAGATCGCTTCTCTACTGCACCGGCACGTATCGGGGGCTACATCGATCAAGGCAGAAACCTTGAGCTCGGTACACCCGCCAATGTCATGATTATTAATCCCTCAGCATCGTGGATAGTCGATAAGGATTTAGTGGCATCCAAGAGCCGCAACACCCCCTTTCATGGCTACGAGCTGCCGGGTGTAGTCACGCATACGTTCTTTAACGGTGTGCCAACGCTTATGAATTCTGCACTTGTAGGAACCGGTGATACACGGTGAGTAAAGCCTTCTTTGTTTTAGATGATGGCCGAATCTTTGAGGGCAAATCTTGGGGAGCTAGTGGTAAAACATTTGGCGAGGCCGTTTTCCAAACAGGTATGACGGGCTATCAAGAGACGCTCACAGATCCCTCGTATCACAAGCAGGTGGTCGTAATGACTGCGCCACATATCGGCAACACTGGTGTAAACACCGAGGACAATGAGTCTTCAAAGATCTGGGTCGCTGGTTTCGTTGTGCGTAACCCATCAACACTTACATCAAGCTGGCGCAGTGAAAAGTCGCTAGAGGCCGAGTTAATCGCCCAGAATATTGTTGGAATCCAGAGCGTAGATACACGTGCAATTACACGTCACCTTCGCGATCGTGGCTCTATGCGTGTGGGTATTTTCTCATGTCTTGATCTCTCCCGTGAAGAGATGGTCGTAGAAGTTCGCAAGGTCGAAGCAATGATCGGCGCCTTTTTAGTCGCTGATGTTTCTACACCAAATCCATATGTCGTTGCTGCCAATGGAGAAAAGCGCTATGTCGTAGCCGCACTCGACTTGGGGATAAAAGCTGCAACACCGAGGGCTCTAGCCGACCGTGGTGTCGAGGTGCATGTTCTGCCATTTAACTCAACTATCGAAGATATTGCAGCGCTTAATCCCGATGGTGTATTCATATCAAATGGTCCTGGCGATCCAGCAACGATGTTAGAGACGATCGATCTAGTTCGAGAAGTACTGCTGCGCGAGATCCCTATCTTTGGAATATGTTTTGGACATCAGATATTAGGTCGGGCCTTAGGTTTTGAGACCTACAAACTAACTTTTGGACATCGTGGAATCAATCAACCAGTCATCGATAAAAACACTGGCAAAGTAGAGATAACATCACATAATCATGGCTTTGCAATTAAAGCCCCTATTGATGCAGCCTTTTCAACGATTTATGGCAGCGGTGAAGTCACACATGTATCGCTCAATGATGGCGTGGTTGAGGGCTTGCAACTACTTGATAGACCAGCCTTCTCTGTTCAGTATCACCCCGAAGCTGCCGCTGGCCCGCACGATGCGGCATACCTCTTTGATCGTTTTGTTGAGTTAATGAGTAAAAAAGTGCGTGCCTAATGCCATTGGATCCATCGATAAAATCAGTCCTTGTTATCGGTAGTGGACCCATTGTGATCGGCCAGGCATGCGAATTTGATTACTCGGGTACGCAAGCCTGCAGAGTTTTGCGCGAAGAGGGAATTCGTGTGGTGCTTGTTAACTCCAACCCTGCAACGATTATGACCGATCCAGAGTTTGCCGATGCAACGTATATCGAGCCGATCACATCCGATGCTATTGAAAAGATTATTGCTCATGAAAAACCAGATGCGGTCTTAGCAACTCTGGGTGGGCAGACCGCCCTTAACGCCGCTATTGGATTATTTCAAAATGGAATCCTCGCAAAATACGGAGTCCGTTTAATCGGTGCCGATGTCGATGCAATCAACCGTGGTGAAAATCGTGAACTCTTCCGCGAGATCGTTGGAAAGATCGGTGGCGAATCAGCTAGATCGCTTATCTGTCACACAATGGAAGAGATTGTAGAGGGTGTAAAGAGCCTTGGTTTCCCGGTCGTCATACGGCCATCTTTTACGATGGGTGGCTTAGGTTCTGGTATCGCCTTTGATCTCGAGCAACTTAATCAGATAGCCGGCGCAGGGCTGCGCCATAGCCCAACATCTGAAGTCCTCCTTGAAGAGTCAATAATTGGTTGGAAAGAGTACGAACTCGAAGTCATGCGCGATCGCAAGGATAATGTCGTGATCGTCTGCAGTATTGAGAATATCGATCCTATGGGCGTACACACTGGTGATTCGATCACAGTTGCCCCGGCTATGACTTTGACCGATGTTGAGTATCAAAAGCTACGTAATTTATCTCTAGATATTATTCGCGAGGTTGGTGTTGACACAGGAGGTTGCAACATCCAGTTCGCCGTTAACCCTGCCAATGGTCGCATCATCGTCATCGAAATGAATCCACGCGTTTCTCGCTCTAGCGCCTTAGCATCAAAGGCGACGGGCTTTCCGATTGCAAAGATCGCGACGAAGTTAGCTATTGGCTATACCCTCGATGAGATTCAAAACGATATTACTAAAGTCACACCGGCATCCTTTGAGCCAACCTTGGATTATGTAGTTGTTAAGGTGCCGCGATTTGCCTTTGAAAAATTTGCCGATGCTGACCCACGTCTAACAACAACTATGAAAAGCGTTGGCGAGGCGATGGCTATCGGACGCTCCTTCTCGGAGGCGTTAATGAAGGCGTTGCGCTCACTGGAGCGCAAAGAAGCGATCTTTACATGGCCGCACTCAAATAGCGATGATAAGCAGGAACTCTTATCGGCGCTGGCCGTGCCAACTGAGTATCGCCTGCAGCAAGTGCAGCGCGCTATGTGGGCTGGGGCAACTATCGATGAGGTCTTTGCAGCGTGCAAGATAGATCCTTGGTATCTGCGACAGATTCAGTCCATTAACGAGCAGGCCGCTGTCATCGCACAACCCGGTGATTTAAGTGCCGAGATTTTAAGAGATGCTAAATCTGCAGGTTTTTCCGATGCGCAGATTGGTGTGCTTCGAGGGATCTCAGAGGTCGAAGTCCGTCGTATGAGGCATCATTTGAATATCCGCCCGGTGTATAAAACAGTGGATACGTGTGCCGCTGAATTTGAAGCCTTCACTCCGTATCACTACTCAAGTTATGAGAAGGAGAGTGAGGTACGGGCACGGACAACACCGGCTGTAATTATCTTGGGTAGTGGTCCGAATCGCATCGGTCAAGGAATTGAGTTTGATTACTCCTGTGTTCATGCATCCTTTGCACTGCGTGATGCAGGTTATGAGACGATAATGATTAACTGCAACCCTGAAACTGTTTCAACTGATTATGACACTAGTAACCGCCTCTATTTCGAACCTCTTACGCTCGAGGATGTCCTGGAGGTTATTCACGCTGAAACCCAGGCGGGACCGCTTCTGGGAGTCATAACACAGCTTGGCGGTCAGACACCGTTAGGACTTGCAGCGGGATTAAAGGCCAATGGTGTAAATATTTTGGGCACGAGTCCTGAGGCGATTAATCTAGCTGAAGAGCGTGGTGCCTTCGGTCAAATATTGGCCGATCAAAAACTTAACGCACCAGAGTTCGGAATGGCATCGTCACAGTTAGAGGCCATAACGATCGCCACACTTATCGGATATCCCGTACTTGTACGACCATCCTTTGTTTTGGGTGGACGTGGCATGGAGATCGTTTACGACGATAGCGCCCTTGCTGGTTTTATTACACGAGCCACCGATATAACCCCTGATCATCCGGTTTTAGTCGATCGTTTTCTAGATAGCGCAATCGAAATAGATGTCGATGCGCTCTTCGATGGTACCGAACTCTTCTTAGGGGGAGTCATGGAGCATATTGAAGAGGCTGGTATTCATAGTGGTGATAGCGCTTGCGTGCTGCCATCTATGACTATTTCTGCTGCGCAGTTGAAAGAGATTAAATTGGCTACGACAAAAATCGCACAAGCCGTCGGTGTTCTCGGTTTAATTAATATTCAATTCGCTATTGCCGGCGATATTCTCTATGTATTAGAGGCTAATCCACGTGCATCACGCACCGTGCCATTTGTCAGCAAGGCAACAGGTGTTGCATTAGCTAAGGCCGCTGCACGCATCTCACTTGGCACAACAATCGCAGAGCTGCGTAGCGAGGCAATCTTGCCAGCTACCGGCGATGCTGTTGCAAAGGGCGTCTCGGTTAAAGAGGCTGTACTGCCATGGAACCGATTCCGTCGCACCGATGGTCGTGGAGTCGATGCGATTCTGGGTCCTGAGATGCGATCAACGGGAGAGGTAATGGGGATTTCCCCTGGCTTTGGAGAGAGTTATGCAAAGTCACAGATACAGGCCTTTGGCCCACTGCCAAAGAGCGGAACGGTATTCATCTCCCTTGCCGACAAGGACAAGGCATCAGGGATAGAGGCGGCGGCGGGGTTGGCTGCCTTAGGTTTTACAATCTTGGCAACCGATGGAACTGCGCGATATTTAGCCCAACATGGAGTAGTTTCCATATCTGTTCGCAAGCATTCAGATGGTACGGGCCCGATGGGCGAGCCGACGATAGTAGAGATAATTAACTCGGGGGATATTGATTTAGTGATTAACACACCAGTAGGTAGAGGCACTCGAGCCGATGGTTGGTTGATTCGTACCGCGGCGGTGCAACGATCGATTCCAATTATTACTACAACGGCCGGCTTTAGTGCAGCCGTTGAAGGAATTCGCTTTCTACAGTCAAACGAGCTATCGATAAAATCACTGCAAGAGTGGTTGGCATAGTGATGGTGCAGATTAATAAGAATGCGGCTCAGATAAAAGCAACGCTAGTAAGCAATAAACGCGTTGGCCAGTATTACCAGTTAATAATCAATATCGGAAATATTGCAAACCTTTGCAAGCCAGGTAACTTTGTTGCGATAAGCGTCGGCGGTGAGGCGTCACCTATGGTTCTAAGACGTGCCTTTGCGATCTCACGTGTATCGGTCAGCACTGCATTTGGTGGAACTATGGAGCTCATCGTTGCACCGTACGGTCAGGGCAGTATGTGGTTATGCGCACAGGCCGAGGGCGCGACCTTAGATGTCGTGGTACCGCTAGGTACTGCATTTGGAATTCCGACAGAGCCCGTACAGGTCTTACTCGTTGGTGGGGGATATGGTTCGGCGCCGTTATTTGGATTAGCAGAGACTCTTAATGCACGTGGCTGCCGTGTCGATATGTTGCTGGGTGCAAGTACGGCCGGAAAGATTTATGCGCCAATGGAGGGCAAGCGCGCAGTTAATTCACTGCGTATCTATACCGAAGATGGTTCAATGGGCCAGATGGGTTGGGTGACCGATCCCATTGCATCGCTGATCGCCGATCTAAATATTGCAGTTATTTACTCATGCGGGCCGATGGCGATGCTCTCGGCCATCAATGCGATTACATCGGGGAGAGATGTTGTTCACCAGTGCGCTGTCGAAGAGTCAATGGCCTGTGGCATCGGTATCTGCATGACATGCGTGCTTCCCGTGGCCGATGAAACTGGCGCGGTATCGATGCTGCGCTCATGTATCGATGGACCTGTGATGGATGGCGCCTTTGTACAGTGGGACAAGGTTGGTCAGGCTTTATGACTAGCGTGGATTTCTCAACGACTATTGGCAACGCTTGGTTTCCAACTCCGATCTTTACGGCAAGTGGATGTGCGAGCTCTGGTCGCGAACTCGCACAGTTTTTCCCGCTGCATGATGTTGGTGGTGTTGTAACAAAATCAGTAATGAGCAAGGCTCGTGCAGGCCGCCCAACACCGCGCATGGCTGAGACACCCAGCGGAATGCTCAACTCAATCGGACTTCAAGGCCCGGGTATCGATGCCTTTATCGCTACAGATATTCCCTATTTAATCAAGCAGAAGGTGCGCATTATCGTCTCAATTGCGGGGGAGACCGTTGAAGAGTACTCAACACTTGCACGCAAGCTGCGCTCGGTTGCAGGTATCAGCGCGCTCGAAGTAAATATCTCATGTCCAAATGTTGAAAATCGTGGACTTGTATTTGCCTGCGATCCCGATGCATCACGACGCGTTATTGATGGTGTGCGCCGAACAATTGGCGGAGAGCTCCCGATTATTGCAAAACTATCTCCCGATGTAACAGATCTAGTTTCAATCGCTCGTGGTGTTGTCGATGCCGGCGCCGATGCATTAGCTCTGATAAACACCGTACTTGGAATGGTGATCAACCTTGACACGATGCGCCCGCATCTAGGCGGTAAGACTGGTGGCCTATCGGGTCCTGCGATAAAGCCGATAGCTGTACGCGCGGTATATCAGGTCCACGAAGCCTTGCCCAAGGTGCCGATTCTTGGAATGGGCGGAGTCTCAAATGGTCGCGATGCACTTGAAATGATCGCCGCTGGTGCAAGTGGCGTCTCTATCGGTACGGCAAGTTTCGGTAATCCCATGGCCTTGATATCTATTCAAAAAGAGTTGAAAGAGCTTCTCAGCATAAAGGGTTTTGCATCGCTCTCAGATGCGATTGGCTATGCCCACCGTATTGAGGAGCCACAATAAGATGAACACGAAGGCGCCTGTTGTTCTAGCTGTAGACACACCTGATTTAGCAACAGCGATTGAATGGGTGAAGGCAACACAAGGACTGGTCTCTGTTTACAAATTGGGATTGGAGTTTTTTTTAACCTTTGGTCACGATGGTGTACGAGCTATTGCAAACGAGACCGATAGCGATATCTTTTTAGATTTAAAGCTCCACGATATTCCACACACTGTCAGTGGTGCGGCCCGTGCAATCTCTGCGCTTCGCCCAAAGTATCTGACCGTGCATGCATCTGGTGGTAGCTCGATGGTCGCTGCAGCAGTAGAGGCCGTACCCTCTACATTTGTTACGGGGGTTACGATCTTGACTTCGCTATCTGAATCTGATGTAACGGGAATTGGCTTTAAAGATAACGCCCTAGACAGCGCAGTAGGCCTATCCAGAGTTGCAGTTGCGGCAGGGGCGCGTGCAATTGTCTGCTCTCCGCTTGAAATTCTTGCAATCCGTCAGAGCGTTGGCCCAGAGATCACGATTATCACACCGGGAGTTCGACCGGCAGAGTTTTCATCCAGCGATGATCAGGCACGGACTATGACACCACGTGAGGCGATAGATAGAGGCGCAGATCTTGTTGTTATTGGTCGGCCAATTACGTCGGCTTGGAGTGAGGGCGCATCGGCGATGCGAGAGCGCACGGAGCTAATCTGCGCGCAGATTCTCTAATTTCTTGCCATTGCACTAGATTTCCTACATGGGCGCACCTCCGATACTCACTGTCGAACAACGCGCCGCTGCGCTATTAAAAGCTAGCCAATCACGTAGGCGGCGCGCCGATATAAAGGCCAAGATTAAAAGCGGTGAGTTCTCTATCGATACAGTGCTAGAGATAGCGGCCAATGAAGATGCCGTAGCCAAGATGAGAGTACGCGAACTACTAGAGGCTTTAAGTGGCGTTGGAAAAGTGCGGGCAAGTGCATTGATGCAGCGGTTAAATATCTCGCCAACGCGTAGAATTGCAGGGCTAGGCCGTCATCAGATTAAAGAGTTGCGAAACGAGTTTATGAAATCATCACATGCAATAAAGCCGGGCAAACTCCTTGTCCTCTCGGGTCCTGGCGGAGTGGGTAAAAGTACGGTCGCTGCCAGATTACGAGCATCAGGGGATTTCTGGGTTAGTGTTTCAGCGACAACACGATCACCGCGCTCTAATGAATATGATGGTGTTGATTATTTTTTCATAAGCGATGAAGAGTTTTCGCGCAGAGTTCGTGGCGATGAGTTTTTAGAGTGGGCCGAGTTTGCAGGAAGTAGATATGGCACGCCTAGTTCAGCAGTTGAAGAGGCCTTGCTTGCAGGTCGCAACGTACTACTTGAGATTGAGATCGATGGTGCTAAGCAGGTAAAGTCACATCTTCCCGCCTCGCTCCTTGTCTTCTTAGAGCCACCAACATGGGAAGAGTTAATAGCCCGCCTTGAGGGTCGCGGCACCGATACTCCCGAGCGCCGAGCCGAGAGGTTGCAGTTAGCCCAAGATGAGCTAGCCGCGGCCCCATTCTTTGACCTTGTTATCGTCAATGATCAGGTCGAGAGGGTTGTAGAACAACTGATAGGATTGACCTCTTGACAACACGGTTGCAGCGGATATGAGCGAGGAATAACTATGGATGGCATCACAAATCCACCGATTGATGAGCTTTTAGATAAGAGTGGCTCGAAATACAGCCTCGTTCTCTATGCCGCAAAGCGTGCACGTCAGATCAACGCATATTATTCACAGCTCGGAGAAGGCCTACTCGAATACGTAGGACCTCTCGTTGAGACACATATTCATGAGAAGCCACTATCTATCGCTCTTCGCGAGATTAATGAAGGCTTACTCACCATTGAAAATCTCGAACCAACGGCTTAAATAGCTCTTCTCTAACTATGTCCGCCACCGCTCGTGAGGTTGTTCTCGGAGTTGGGGCGGGAATCGCTGCCTATAAATCCTGCGATCTTCTGCGCCGTCTGCAAGATCGTGGATATGCAATAACCGTTGTACCAACCCCCTCATCACTTAACTTCGTTGGGGCTGCAACCTGGCAGGCGCTCTCCGGCCGCCCCGTAGCTACAGCGGTCTGGGAAAATACGCATGAGGTTTCACATATCTCTATCTCCGAGCGGGCAGATTTCTTTCTTATCGCACCAGCAACTGCAGATTTAATTGCACGCATCGCTGCAGGACGCGCCGATGATCTACTGACTAACTTAGTACTGGCATCAGATGCGCCGATAATGATTGTCCCTGCGATGCATCCACAGATGTGGAACGACCCAGCGACCGTTGCCAATGTTGCAACGCTGCGTAGCCGTGGATACACCGTTATGGAGCCCGAGGTCGGGCGATTAACCGGCAGTGATACAGGGCAGGGGAGATTTCCAGATACTTCGGCGATCATCGATCGTTTCGATGCAATCACCGGCAACATACGGGACTTAGTAGGCAAACGGATTTTAATCTCTGGTGGTGGCACGCGAGAGGCGATCGATCCAGTGCGATTTATCGGTAACCGCTCATCGGGAAAACAGTCAATGGCGATTGCTCGGGCAGCGGCGCTGCGAGGGGCCGATGTACATCTAGTGGCGGCCAACATCGATACCTCGACTCTTAGCGGTGTCACAGTTAGGCATGTCGAGAGCGCGGCCGATATGGGCGCGGGATTAGCAGAAGAGTTTGCATCCTGTGATGTGCTTATAATGTGCGCAGCCGTTGCAGATGTAAAGCCTGTGCACAGTGTTGTAGAGAAGATTAAGAAATCTCTTTTTACATCGATCGAGTTAGAGGCAAACCCTGATCTTTTAGCCGAGCTTGGGGCGCGCAAGACAGGTCAGGTCATGATCGGCTTTGCCGCCGAGACAAGCAATCTGGCTGAGTCGGCCCGATCTAAGTTAGTGGCAAAGGGTTTAGATATTATCTATGTAAACGACGTGAGCAATGGCGCTATCTTCGGAAAAGATACGACATCGGGTATCATTATCACACGCACTGGTGCGGATATAGCGCTCAAGGAAGTCTCCAAAGACGCTCTAGCAAATCTCCTTCTTGATCACGCCATCCGGCAGTTAGGTTAAAAATATGTCAAAGCGTCTCTTTACCTCAGAGTCTGTAACCGAAGGGCATCCAGACAAGATCGCGGATGCGATCTCTGATGCAGTCCTTGACTCACTTCTTACACAAGACATCAAAAGTCGAGTAGCCATTGAAACCTTGATTACAACCGGCCAAGTTCACGTAGCTGGAGAAGTAACTACCGATGGCTATGCCGACGTCAATACAATCGTTCGCGACACTGTTTTAAATATCGGATATGACTCATCGGAAAAGGGCTTTGATGGAAATAGTTGTGGCGTATCGATCTCGATTGGACAACAGTCACAAGATATCGCCCAAGGTGTTAATGATGCATACGAACACCGTGTTGCAGCTGGTGCTGATCCTTTAGATTTACAGGGTGCAGGTGATCAGGGTTTGATGTTTGGTTATGCATGCGATGACACCAAAGAGCTCATGCCTCTGCCGATCTGGTTAGCACATGCGCTAGCCCAGCAGCTTTCCAAGGTTCGCAAATCTGGCGTCCTTCCTTACCTTCGCCCCGATGGTAAGACACAAGTAACTATTGAATACGATGGCGATCGCGCAGTCGCACTCAACACCGTTGTTATCTCTAGTCAGCATGCCGAAGATGTCGATGTCGCAGCGAAGTTAACCCCAGAGATTATTGAGTACGTTATCGAGCCAATCCTGGCCACGATTGATCTTTCACGCAAAGATCTAAAGACGCTTATTAATCCAACCGGACGCTTTGTCATCGGTGGGCCAATGGGTGATGCTGGCTTAACTGGTCGCAAAATTATCGTGGATACATATGGAGGAATGGCCCGTCACGGCGGGGGAGCCTTTAGTGGAAAGGATCCATCAAAGGTAGATAGATCGGCTGCCTATGCGATGCGTTGGGTTGCAAAAAATGTTGTTGCCGCCGGTCTTGCTCGCAGATGCGAAGTGCAAGTTGCCTATGCAATCGGTAAGGCACAGCCTGTCGGACTTTTCGTCGAAACATTCGGGACAGAAAGCGTTCCAGTAGCAAAGATTCAAGATGCAGTTCTTGCCGTCTTTGATTTGCGACCAGCTGCAATCATTAGAGATCTAGAGCTCCTGCGTCCCATCTATAAACTGACAAGTGCATACGGTCACTTCGGTCGCGAACTTCCAGAGTTTACCTGGGAGCGTACTGATCGCGTAAGCGCACTTCAAAGCGCTATTAAGTAGAGCGTGGCAACGCCGAGCCGCCTGCGCTTACAATCGCAGATTATTGCTCGTCACAAATCACCTGCCGTCGATAAACCCTATGCGCGAGCATGGGTAGATACCGGTGTCTTTCATCTGGATCAAAGCTACGACTACAGTGTTCCAGAGGCGTTCTCAAATTTAGTTGTCGCTGGCGTGCGCGTACAGGTTCCATTCAATGGTCGCGAGGTAGAAGCTCTTGTACTCGAGCGAATTGACAGCTCTGAGATAACTGGTGCAATTAAATCAATCAGTAAAGTTCTTTCGCCGCATCCAGTTGCAACCAGAGATTCAATCCAACTAATTGATGCAGTTGCCAAGGGTTGGGCGACAAGCCCCTTTGATATTCTGCGATCAGCGATTCCTGGGCGCATCGCAACCGTTGATAAGAAGGTCACTTCTCAGGGCCTTGTTGCTACCAGAGATAGAAAGCCACGAGGCATCTACTCATTTACTGCCTTTGATCCCTATGTCAATCCTGCAGATGAGGCCATCATCTTGGCCACTCGCGCACTCAAAGAGGGCTCCGTTTTGGTTATCGCACCTGGTGAGCGCGATATAGATGCGATCTGCCAGAGCGCTGATGTCAAGAAGTTGAAGTATCTGCGTCTTGATAGTTCCTTACCACGTGCTGAGCGTTACGAAAATTATCTGCGCGCTATGAGAGGCGGGAGTCTGTTAATTGTTGGGGCGCGTAGCGCAGTGTTCACACCAATTGCCGATTTATCCACGGTCATTGTTTATAAGGAGTCATCTCATGAGCATTACGAGATTCGTAGCCCTGGTTGGAACGTGCGAGATGTTGTCAATCTGCGCCGCAACCTTGAGAATCTTGATGTTATCTTCACTGGATATGTCCCATCACTCGAACTATCGGCTTTGATTGACACTAAGCGATTAACATATGTCGCACACTCTCATCGCCTGGCCGTGAAGGCTTTTTCATCCGATGATGGTTCACTATTGCCTGGTCGAATCTTCACTGATATACGTAGCGCTCTTGCTCAAGGACCAGTTCTTTTTGTGATTGCACGAAAGGGCTATGGCAACGCGATTTTATGTGCACACTGTAAGAATCTTGCGATCTGTAGCTGTGGGGGACGTTTAGTTGTGGGAGCCAAGAACGCGGCGCCATCCTGCACGGTATGTCAATCTATATTTCCCGAATGGTCATGCACCTGGTGCCAGCGCAATAAACAGTATGTTGCAGGACGTGGAATCGAGCGAGCGAGCGAAGAGATCTCTAGAGCATTTTCTGGTGTGCCGATCATTCTCTCGTACGGCGATGTCATCAAATCCCAGATTGAAAGTAGATCGGCAATCGTTATAGCAACGCCAGGAGCGGCACCTAAAGTTGATAGGGGATATGCCGCAGTCGTGATGCTCGAGGGACTCAAGTTTTTCGCACACCCAGATTTACGGGCCCAGGAGCGTGCACGCGAACTCTTCTTTGAAACTGCAGCAATGATTACTCCAAAGGGTGCAGTTCTGCTTTGCATTGATGAGGTTCATCCCATTGTTTCATCGATAGGTAGATGGAATCCAGGGGTCATGATTCGCCGCGAATTGGCAGAGCGGTTAGAGATTCCACTGCCACCATTTGTTTCTAGTTTCGTTATCAGTGGAGCTGCCAAAGAATTCACGTCGATAGCCGCCGGTTTGCGTAAGGCGATTATCGATGAACGTATACCCTCATCGATAAAGGTCTTTGGTCCAAGTGATATAGGAAAAAGTCAGGCAAAGATCGTGTTGTACTGCCCGCAGCCCGATGCCAAGAAGTTAACTATATTTCTACATGAGTTGGCCCGCAGGCGCAGTATTGCTAAGAAGGATTATCTGAGAATAAGAATTGATCCATATTCGCTGTAACACTTTGATAGGATTAGCAAATGAGTTTGCAAGAAATTCGCCACTTCGGGGACCCGGTTCTGATTACACCGGCGGCCCTCGTTGTGGATTTTGATAAAGAGATTCGAACCTTGATCGCCGATTTAACCGAGACCATGCTCAACGCCCCTGGTGCCGGATTAGCAGCTCCCCAGATCGGTGTTTCGCTACGGGCCTTTGTCTGGCATATTGATGATGTATTAGGCCACCTTATTAATCCCACACTTGTCTTAAGTGGGGATATCGAGAGCGATGACGAGGGGTGTTTGTCCTTCCCAGATCTAACCTATCTAATACCCCGTTCATTTCGGGCAGTAGCGCGTGGCTTCAACATGTTTGGCGAGCCCATCGAAGTTGAGGGATCAGATCTTCTTGCCCGAGCCCTGCAACACGAAAACGATCACCTGGATGGTATTTTATTTATCGATCGTATGAGTAAGGCCGATCGTAAGATTGCCATGAAAGAGATTCGAGAATCTGATTGGTTTAATGAGCCACATGCACCTATCACTATAAAGGTTTCACCACATAGCATCTTCGGACGGAACACCTAGTGCGTATCGGAGTAGCAGCTACTCCGAGTGTTGCGCTACCAGTTCTGGATTGGTTGCGCTCGTCCTCGCATGAAGTAGCACTCGTTATCACACAGCCCGATCGACCATCTGGCCGTGGCCGAGAACTCTCTGCCTCACCCGTTGCCAAGTGGGCGATTGCAAATGCTGTTCAACTTCTACGTCCCGAATCACCCCATGAGCTCGTAGGCTCACTCGAGGAGCTAGATTGCGTCTTAACAATCGGCTACGGGACCTTGCTACCTGAAGAGATTCTTAAACTTCCCCGACATGGATTTCTTAATCTGCACTTCTCACTTTTGCCCGCCTATCGAGGCGCGGCGCCTGTGCAGCGAGCGATTGAAAATGGCGAAACCACAACTGGACTCACCGTTTTTGCCCTCGATAAGGGAATGGACACGGGCCCCATCTATACCAGCGCCGAGATAACAATCGATCCCACGTGGCGAACACAGGAGTTGATGGCCGCACTTGCGCAGATGAGTCCAGCAGTAGTTGATGCTGCATTGACTGCAATCGCCAGTGGCGTGCAGCCACGAAAACAGATAGGTACCACCTCATCTGCTCCTAAGATTTCAAAGAGGGAGGCAGAGATCGATTGGAGTCAAAGCGCCCAGGTGATTGTTGGCAAAGTACGGGCTTTTTATCCTGCACCTGGGGCTTGGAGCAGATGGGATGGCTCTGGTTTTAAGGTTACGCGCGCAGAAGTTTCACAGGGTGATTTGGCGATCGGTGAGATCACGATCGTTGGTGGCGATGTAATCGTCGGTTGCGGATCAAAGAGCGCCCTTTCATTACTATCAGTTCTACCTGCCGGCAAGACGGAGATGAGTGCGGGCGATTGGGCGCGCGGGGCACGATTATCACCAGGTGCCCACTTTGGTTGAGGCGCGCAGAGATAGCTTTAAATCCCCAAAGCCTGATGCTCCTCGTTTATTGGCCTTTGATCTCATCACCGAGGTCAATCGAGGCGATGGGTATTCAAATCTGCTTCTGCCTCAAGCCCTTACGTCGAGCAGACTAGAAGAGCGTGATCGCAACTTGGTTACCGAGCTCGTCTATGGCACTTTGCGCATGCAAGGTAAACACGATTGGGTTCTAGCCCAGATTAGCGATCGAGCGTGGAGCCAAGTCGATCCCGGCATCATCGATATCGCACGCTTGGGTGTTCATCAAATCCACGAGATGCGTATTCCCGATCACGCAGCGGTAGCTGCGACGGTTGAAGTCGCACGAAAACGCATGGGGGAGTCCAAGGCGAGCTTCGTCAACGCTCTTCTTCGTAGCGTGACTCGAAAATCGATGAATGATTGGTTTGCACCCTTAGCAGATATACAAGATCCAGTAACGAGAATGTCGATTCAATACTCACATCCAGAATGGATTATCTCGGCGTATTACGATCTCTTAAAGGATTGGCAACAGGTTGAGGCCGCCCTTGCTATCAATAACATACCTGCCCTTCCGACTCTGGTCTCTTGGCCTGGATATTCGACACAGAGCGATTTAACAGCGATCGGCGCAGAGGCAACAACGCACTCACAGCTAGGAGCTAGATGGAAGGGAAATCCAGGCTCACTTGATTTGATCAGGCATAGATTAGCTGGCGTCCAAGATGAAGGCTCACAATTGGTCGCAACTGTTTTTGCATCACTTGCCAGCGGCAGCTCCTGGCTAGATTTATGTGCAGGACCCGGTGGAAAGGCGGCGCTTCTCTCATCGATCGCCACCCAACGTGGTATCGCATTTACCGCCAATGAGATCTCAACTCCGCGCGCCGAATTAGTAAAGCGCGTTGTGCATGGCGCACGTGTATGGACCGGTGATGGGCGATATGTAGCCACACATAATGAGAGCTTTGATGCAATTTTAATTGACGCGCCATGCACCGGTCTAGGAGCGTTGCGACGACGACCCGAAGTACGTTGGCGACGTTCCTTGACAGATTTACGTGAGCTGACGCAATTACAGCGAGAGCTGGTGCACTCAGCGATCGGCGTACTCAACGATGGTGGTGTTCTTGGCTATGCAACATGCTCACCGCATTTAGCTGAAACCACCGTGCAGGTTAACGACATTCTTAAGCACTACCCGCAGATGGAGCTGTTAGATATAGCGCCATACTTACCAGATACATTGACAGATGCCACCAGGGGTGCAGCGATGGCGTTATGGACACATCGCCACGGCACAGATGCCATGTACTTGGCCGTTCTAAGAAAAGAAAGTTAGGGTAGGCACATGGTGCGCGAGATAAGAATTACACCCAGTATTCTAAACGCCGATCTTACTAATGTGGAGTATGAGATCGCGAGGATAGCAGCGCAATCTGACCTTATTCATTTAGATGTAATGGACAATATTTTCGTCCCAAATTTCACATTTGATTTTGAACGTGCGAGTGGGATTATCAAGGCCTGTCCGATCGCAGTCGATGCGCATTTAATGGTAGCCGATGTGGATTTGATCGCTCCCGCCTATGCTGAAGTTGGGTGTAGCAGTGTGACGATTCATGCCGAGGCATGCAAAGAAATTGCGTCAACACTTCGCGCTATACGCAAAGCCGGTGCACGCGCTGGTCTGGGACTCAAACCAGCAACATCGATTGAAGAGTATGCAGATTTTATCGATGAAGTAGATATATTTTTAATCATGACCGTAGAACCAGGCTTTGGCGGTCAAACGTTTATGCACGAGATGATGGGAAAAGTTAAGCGCACACGAGCGATAATTGGAGATCGTCCTATCTGGCTGCAGGTCGATGGGGGAGTCTCATTAGAGACAATCGCCGAGGCCAGTGAGGCGGGGGCTGATGTCTTTGTCGCAGGTAGCGCTGTATTTAATGCCGAGGATCCTGCGGCAATGGTCGATTCGTTGCGCAATCTAGCCAGCTCTGTGGCACAATAACTTCCAAGTTGTTCCGGGGGTCGGTGATAATTCCGAACCGGCGGTAAAGTCCGCGACCCGATCACATCCAGTGATCGGTTGATTTGGTGTAAATCCAAAACCGACAGTTAAAGTCTGGATAAAGGGACATACAACTAGGTGCACCGTGCACTCTGGTTGTGATGTTGCTTCCTGGAGCTTTTCATCCTAGGAAGGATCAACTGTGAATATCATTACCTGGCTTTTCGAAACGAATATTAACTTTGGCAGTAAATCAATCCCTGTCCGCGAAATTATCGGTGGCACATTAGGCCTAACAAGTGCCATCTTAGGTATGCGTAGAAAAGTATCGGCATGGCCGGTCGGAATTCTCGGAGATGCGCTCCTCTTCACCGTATTTCTTGGCGCCGTATTTGCCTATGCCGATCAACCAGCGGCGAATTTTTATGGGCAAGCTAGCCGCAACTTATTGCTCATTATTGTGAGTATTTATGGATGGATTCGCTGGTCACAGCATCGTCGCAATAACGGCAACACACAGCCACCAGTATCACCACGATGGACAACTACACGAGAGAAGTTGATTCTTGTGCCAACGATTATCTTCTTCTTCTTTCTTTCGATGCAGATCTTTAAGGCCTTGGGTGAGAGCGGAACCTGGCTACTGGTAGATACATGGATCTTCACCGGTACAGCCCTTGCTACCTTTGGTATGAGTCGTGGCTACGTTGAGTTCTGGCTAGTCTGGGTCGCTGTCGACTTAGTCGGAGTGCCCTTCGCATTTAAGAATGGCTACTATCCAACGGGTACGTTGTATGCAATCTACCTCCCATTTGTTCTGTGGGGCTTTGTTTCCTGGCTTCGCATCTCAAAGCTTGAGGCTTTACGAGTGAAGCGATAGTAATCTCACGCAAAGATTTTGCGATGCCTGCAGATCTAGAGGTTCTTATTCGCCGCTTAGAAGGTCTCGTAACGGCCCGCAGATATGTTTTGCTTGATTACGATATTGAGAAGGTTAATGTGGAAGCGGCCTGTGTAATAACACCGGGTTTAGAGTCACCCACAATCTCACCACTACGGAAGTTGGATTGGGTTGCAGTACGGGCAATGGTCCTGCGCAAGGATGCAAACCGAGTGATGGATGAGCTGTGGTCAGTTGGTGCGCGCGGGATTCTCGTAACCGATATTCACGCCTGTAGATTGTAAGGATTAATCCTCTTCAATAGCCTCACGTGGAATCCCGAGCAGATATAAAACAGAGTCAAGATATGGTGCGCGGGCTAAAACGCTAAAGAGCGCCTCAGTGATTCCCTCTCTATCGACCCCACTGAGCAGGATTAGGCCTGTGAACTGCTCGGTAACGGGTGTGGGTGCCATAAGAAGTGCAAGGTTATCGCGAATCACGTTGCGTCAATGCCCATATTC
>SHVG01000027.1 GCA_009691145.1 Candidatus Planktophila sp.
AAAACCCATTGCCAAACTGCCTAAGAGATTCACCCTTACAACTAACTGCGGAACAATTGTTATTACAACCGTCGGAAATAAAGCACCATGGACACTTACTGAGATGTCTACCCTTGCAAAGGCCGGTTACTTCGATGGCTCTTTATGTCACCGACTAACAACGGCTGGGATATTTGTTTTGCAGTGCGGAGATCCAACGGCAACGGGTAGAGGGGGTCCTGGATTTTCCTATCCCGATGAAAATCTTCCAGCAAATGCTCTCAACAACTACCCAGCGGGCACAGTGGCAATGGCTAACTCTGGCCCTGGCACTAATGGCAGCCAGTTCTTCTTAGTCTTTGCCGATACGAGCCTTGGCCCTAACTACACGATCTGGGGAAAGATAACTAAAGGCTTAGATATCGTGCAGGCGATCGCTAAAGCTGGAGTTAAAGGCGGGGGCGGCGATGGCACGCCCAATACAACAATTGCACTGACAAAGGTAGGTGTTAGTTAATTCGTATTAACGATCTTGAAAGCCTCAGCGACACGGCCTTCGGCAAATCCAGCGGCAGCTGCATTTCGCTCACCCCATTCGCGGACCATCGTATCTAGATTCTCATTATGTGAAGTCTGTGATGCATGTGCATGCAACGCCTTCATCTTTAAATCAAAGGTATCTGTTATATCTACGAAGTGATCGGGGTTAGCAAATGCACTCACCCATATTTCTTTCACGCGCCAAGGTTGTAGACCTTCTTTATTGAGCAAGTCGGTGAATGCAAATGGATTACGTGCATCGGGGTAGACGGCTTGGATAGCAGCCTCTCCTGCTGCTAAGTGATCAGGGTGGCTTGCGCCGATGCGACCCCAGTTGCGTTCTGGAGATTGGCAGACCATGCGATCGGGTTGTGAGATACGAATCTGGCGCACTAAATCTTTACGAAGTCCAAGCGTTACCTCTAAATGTCCATCTACATAGTTAAGAAAAGTAATGTCGGTGACACCGAGTGCCGCACCAGCTGCACGTTGTTCACGTTGGCGTATCGCCGGCATCTCCTCTTTTGTAAAGCCAGATTCTGCGCCGCCTTGATCGCCATTGGTACAAAAGACGTAGGCAACTTCGATACCTTTTTGAACCCACTGGGCAATTGTTCCTGATGCTCCAAAATCTGAATCATCTGGGTGGGCACTTATGACCAAAACTCGTTTGATCTCACTATCGGCGATCGGTTCCATCGCCTTAGCCTAATAGACTTGTGAGCATGGCGAGCACTGAAAACTTACTTTCAGAACTCAACCCCGCCCAAATAGCGGCCGTAACACATGCAGGTGGCCCTTTGTTAGTTGTGGCAGGTGCAGGATCTGGAAAGACTCGTGTGCTCACTCGTCGCATTGCTTATCTCATGTCACATCGCAATGTAGCCTCATATCAAATTTTGGCGATTACTTTCACTAATAAAGCTGCAGGGGAGATGAAGGAGCGCGTTGGCGAATTAGTTGGCCCAGTTGCTCAATCGATGTGGGTATCTACCTTTCACTCAGCATGCGTTCGCATTTTGCGGCAAGAAGCTATGCGTCTTGGATACAGCAACTCATTTTCAATCTACGACTCAGCTGATTCACTGCGCTTAGTGACAATTGTCGCTAAAGAACTTAATTTGGATTCAAAACGATATCCTGCTCGCCAGTTTCAAGCGATGATTTCAAATGCTAAGAATGAGCTACTGGGACCGCAAGATTATGTGAATGCAGCCAGTAATGCTTTTGAGTTAGTTGTCGCCGACGTCTATAGCATTTATCAACAACGCTTACAGCGCGCCAATGCCATGGATTTTGATGATTTAATTTTAAAGACTGTAGAAGTCTTGCAACGCTTTCCAGAGGCCAAGGCACGGTTTAGATCGCGCTTTGGCCATGTTTTAGTCGATGAGTATCAAGATACAAACCATGCCCAGTACATCCTTGTAAAAGAGTTAGTCGGCAGCCAAGCCGATGGCATGCCACCGGCCGAACTATGTGTAGTCGGTGATGCCGATCAATCCATTTATGGCTTTCGTGGCGCAACAATACGTAATATTTTGCAGTTCGAACTCGATTATCCGAATGCCACAACGCTCTTGCTTGAGCAAAATTATCGCTCTACCCAAAATATCCTTAATGCAGCCAATGCCGTTATTACTAAGAATGTAAGTCGTAAAGAGAAGAACTTATGGACCGATTCGGGCTCTGGCGCCCTCTTAACTGGTTATGTCGCTGAGAATGAACATGACGAGGCCAGGTTTATTGCCGATGAGATTCGACAGTTACAGCGCGATGAGAAATCACAGCCAGGGGATACTGCAATTTTCTATCGCACTAACGCCCAATCCCGCGTCTTTGAAGAAGTATTTATGAGAGGGGCACTGCCTTATAAGGTCGTTGGAGGTCTGCGATTTTATGAGCGCCGCGAAGTTAAAGATCTGCTGGCTTATTTGCGGGTGCTGGCTAATTTAGAGGACGAGATATCTCTGCGACGAATAATTAATGTTCCAAAGCGAGGTATCGGGGATACATCCTTATATTACGTTGACCTCTTTGCCAGAGAACAAGGAATCTCCTTTTGGCAGGGTTTGTTGCGATGCTCGGAGGCCGTTGCTCTTCCTGCCCGTGCCGCACAAGCTATTGAAGAGTTCACATCGATGATTAGCGCACTCAACGTCCTAGTTGAAGCTAAAACCAGCCCATCTGTGATTGTCGAAGCCGCGCTCGAGCAATCTGGGTTATTGAAGGAGTTAGCCACAAGTACTGATCCGCAAGATGAAGTCCGAGTTGAAAACTTAAAGGAGCTCGTTGCCGTATCAATGGAGTATGAAGAGCGAGATTTCGAAGAGTTGATTGAAGATGAAGAGATTTCACTTGCCGGATTTTTAGAAAAGGTATCACTTGTCTCCGATGCCGATGAGATTCCAGAGGGCGCAGATCACGGTGGAGTTGTAACGATGATGACCTTGCATACAGCTAAAGGTCTTGAGTTTCCAACGGTGTTTCTTACCGGTATGGAGGATGGAATCTTTCCGCACTCGCGCACACTGGGTGAAAAAGATGAAGTTGAAGAAGAGCGCCGACTTGCATACGTTGGTCTAACGCGTGCGCGCGAGCGTCTATATATTTCACGCGCCGAAAATCGTTC
Organism: Candidatus Planktophila sp.; assembly: GCA_009691145.1. Taxonomy (GTDB): domain Bacteria; phylum Actinomycetota; class Actinomycetes; order Nanopelagicales; family Nanopelagicaceae; genus Planktophila. Next base: position 3,152 of record SHVG01000027.1, read on the forward strand.
AACGTGGGGTGCACCTAATTACAATCCACCATCACGTTTCTTGGATGAAATTCCAGAGGATGTAATCGAATGGCGAAATGAATCAACGACATCGCTCTCCCCTTCCTTGATTAAGCGATCACGCGTTGCAACTACTCCACCTCCTCGCGCTACAGGCAAGAAGATTTCTACGATACAACTCATTGTTGGTGAACGTGTCTCACATGACACATTTGGATTAGGGACGGTAGTTTCGGTAGCCGGCGAGGGTGATAAAGCCGAGGCAACAATTAAATTTGGCCAGTATGGCCAGAAGCGATTGCTGCTGCGCTATGCCCCTGTTGAGAAGCTCTAGGATTGCCCCATAATCATGAAGCGGAGTACCAGTGGATCTCTTTGAGTATCAGGCCCGAGATTTATTTGAAAAGCATGGGGTTCCAGTACTGGCCGCAATGATTGCAACAACGCCCGATGAGGCCGAAGCGGCGGCAAGAGAGATCGGTGGGAAAGTAGTTGTTAAGGCCCAAGTAAAAGTTGGCGGTCGCGGAAAGGCCGGCGGAGTAAAACTGGCCGAGAACCCGGCCGATGCCCGTGAAAAAGCGAGTGCAATACTTGGAATGGATATTAAGGGCCACGTAGTCGCCACCGTCATGATTGCAGCGGCTGTACCGATTGAATCTGAATACTATTTAGCGATTCTTCTCGACCGCTCTAACCGAACATTTCTAGTGATGGCATCGGTTTCAGGTGGAATGGATATCGAAGAAGTTGCGCACACCGCCCCTGAAAAACTAGCCAAGATCGCCGTATCTGCCGTTGATGGCATTAGCGCGGCAAAGGCTAAAGAGATTGTCGCTGCTGCAAAGTTTCCTCCAGATGTCGCCGATCAAGTTGCCGATGTCTTGTTAAAACTCTGGGAGGTATTCCAGTCCGAGGATGCAACTCTGGTTGAAGTCAATCCCCTTGTGAAAACCAAGGATGGCAAAGTCATCGCACTCGATGGCAAGATCACTCTCGATGATAATGCCCAGTTCCGTCAGCCAGATCATGCAGCCCTGGTTGATCTGGCTGCAACAAATGCACTAGAGGCTGCAGCAGCCGAAAAAGATTTGAACTACGTAAAGCTAGATGGCCAAGTTGGAGTCATTGGTAACGGTGCTGGGTTGGTAATGAGTACGCTCGATGTCGTTGCCTATGCCGGTAAAAAACATGGCGGCGTACTGCCAGCTAACTTCTTAGATATTGGCGGCGGAGCCTCAGTGCAGATTATGGCCGACGGACTCTCAATTATTCTCGGTGATGCCGATGTTAAGAGCGTTTTTGTAAATGTCTTTGGCGGAATCACTTCATGTGACGCGGTTGCAACTGGAATCGTGCAGGCTCTCGAGCTCCTTGGCCCTAAGGCCACTAAGCCCATTGTTGTGCGCTTAGATGGCAATAACGTTGTTGAGGGACGCGCCATCTTGGCCAAGGCCGCACATCCACTTATCGAACAGGCCGACACAATGGATGGAGCAGCAAATCGCGCTGCAGAACTGGCGGCGAATTAAATGGCAATCTTTTTGAATGGAAAATCAGTTGTCATTGTTCAGGGGATGACGGGATCAGAGGGCACTAAGCACACCCGCCGCATGTTGGCATCGGGCACAAAGATCGTTGGCGGAGTAACACCTGGCAAGGGAGGACAGGTCGTCGATATCGATGGCCATCAACTCCCAGTCTTTAATACCGTTGCCGAAGCAGTGAGTGCAACGGGTGCTAATACCTCAGTGGTTTTCGTTCCACCTAAGTTTGCAAAGGCGGCAGTAATCGATGCAATCGATGCAGCAATGCCATTAGTTATTGTTATTACCGAAGGTATTCCAGTTCATGATGCTGCAAGTTTTTATGCATACTCAGTGAGTAAAGGCAGCACACGCATTATCGGTCCTAACTGCCCAGGCTTAATTAGCCCAGGACAATCAAACGCTGGAATCATCCCGGCAGATATCACAGGTGCTGGTCCGATTGGATTAGTGTCAAAGTCGGGCACTCTTACCTACCAAATGATGTACGAGCTACGCGATATCGGTTTTAGTACTGCAGTTGGAATCGGTGGAGATCCAGTAATCGGAACAACACACATTGACTGTCTGCGCGCATTTGAAGATGATCCCGAGACAACTGCGATCGTAATGATTGGTGAGATCGGCGGAGATGCCGAAGAACGAGCCGCTGCATTTATTGCAGAGTATGTTACAAAGCCGGTCGTTGGTTATGTTGCAGGCTTTACCGCACCTGAAGGAAAGACGATGGGCCACGCTGGCGCAATCGTCTCTGGCTCTTCGGGTACTGCGCAGGCAAAGAAAGATGCCCTTGAAGCTGCCGGTGTAAAGGTTGGCCACACTCCGAGTGAGACCGCGCAGTTATTGCGCGATATTTTAGGGCGCTAAAGAAAATGTTTGGGCGCGTACTTGGGGTCACACTGATTCAAGTGCTGCGCAGTGTTGCCCTTGTCTTACTTCCAACTGCATTCATCGCACTTATTGCCTGGGCAACAGCTGGAAGTGCAACGGGAAATACCGGAGATCCTCTGCGCGCAGCGCTGTGGATCTGGCTAGGCGCACATCAGATTCCATTCTCCCTTGCCTTACCGCCGGCAAATGCCGCCGGACTTCTCTCCTACCTTCCGCTGGGCGCAGTTGTTGTTCCGATCTTTGCAGTTCGAAGCGGAATCGCTCGCGTTATTGATCGCTTGGATGGTGATGCATCACTCGTGCCACTTGCGCGCACTCTCTTTGCACTTCTTTACACAGCTATAGGCACTCTCTTTGCACTCCTTAGTGCAACTACTGCAGTAAAACCGATCTGGTACTTGGCTCCAGTTTTATTGCTGCCTATTACTTTAATTAGTGGTGCCACGGTTGGTCGCAGATTAGTTTTCGGGCAGGCGATTCTTTACGGCACGCGGATTATGTCGCTGCTTCTCGGTATTTCATCGGTGATTCTTGGCATCTCACTCTTCATTAATCTCGCAACGGTTAAGAATCTGACGCTAGTCCTAGAGCCCGGAATCTTTGGCGGCTTTCTGCTTCTGCTCCTCAACATTCTCTATATTCCCAATGCAGTTGTGGCAACGCTCGGATATTTTTCGGGTACAGGTTTTGCAATTGGTTCAGCCTCCATCATCTCGCCAATAAGTTTTCACCTTAACTCGATACCAGCCTTTCCATTACTTGGTGCACTACCATCAGGTGCATCACCATTTGCCCTCTTTGGTATTGCTGTAGTGGGTTTTTCGGGGGCGTTGTTAGCAAGTTGGACAATGGCATTTAACACACGCGTACTAGTCCAATCTCTTGTTGCATCAGTACTTATTGCCGCCACAGTTGCCTATGCCGGCAGCGGAGCTTTGATCACCGATGCAATGTCGGCAATGGGTGTTTCGCCATGGAAGTTCACACTTAGCGTTGCAGTTGAGTTAATTATCGGTGCCGCTTTAGCCATTTATATTCCCCGTATTGGAAGGCGTTAATGGCCTATCGCACCATTATTTTGGCATCAGGGGCCGGAACCCTAGCGCGGGTGATTATCGATGCCGATGATCTCGATATTGAGATAGTGGCAGTCATAAGTGATCAAGGTGATGCACCGCGAGATTATCTCTATGGGTAGCTCGCGGCGGAAGCGTGCGCGATGAAGAGGTAATTGCAGCAGCCCAGGCCGCTGGTATTTCGATGTTTTTCACAGGCACGCGCCATTTCTCACACGCTTAGGGCTGCAATAGGATGGCGCATATGAGCGCACAGATATTAGATGGCAAGGCGTTAGCGGCCACAATTAAATCCCAACTTGCAGTTCGGGTTCTCGAACTTAAATCACGTGGCATTACACCCGGACTTGGCACTGTTTTAGTTGGCGATGATCCAGGTTCGCACTCATACGTTGGCGGAAAGCATCGCGACTGCCACGAAGTTGGAATTAACTCAATTCGTGTTGATCTGCCAGCCGATGCAAGCGAGGCCGATGTTATGGCCGCGATTAAAGATCTGAATGCATCAGGTGAGTGCACCGGCTACATCGTGCAGTTGCCCTTGCCTAAGGCAATCAATGCACAACGGGTCTTAGAGGCGATCGATCCATCTAAAGATGCCGATGGGCTGCACCCAATGAACTTAGGACGTTTAGTCTCTGGTTATGAGGCACCGCTGCCATGTACTCCGCATGGAATTATCGAGCTCTTAACTCATTATGGAATCAGTACAAAGGGCGCAGAGGTTACGGTACTTGGGCGCGGGCTCACCGTTGGTCGCCCACTTGGCTTACTACTGACTCGAAAAACAGAGAATGCAACGGTGACGTTGACGCACACAGGTACAAAGGACTTATTAGTTCACACCAAGAAGGCCGACATTATCGTCGCAGCCATTGGCCAGGCACATTTCTTAAAGGCCGAGATGATTAAGCCCGGCGCAGTTGTTATCGATGTTGGAATCTCGCGTACGGATGCGGGCTTGCTTGGTGATGTCTGTCCCTCTGTGATGGATGTTGCATCATGGGTTGCACCGATGCCGGGCGGAGTCGGACCAATGACACGTGCGATGTTACTTAAGAACGTAGTCGATGCATGCAGCTGACCAATCGGCTGCTAAATGCGCTTAGCAACGCCGCGATTCTTATCGGCATAGCTTTGGGCATTGGGGGAATTGTGCGAGGTGGCTCACTTTTTATAGCAGTTGGAACTGCGGGTGTAGCGTTCAAAGCACGGGGCTCACGTAGATTCGACTTTTATTTTCCGCTCGTTATCGCTATCGCCCTTTTTGCACTGGCAGTTGCACTTCCTCGCGGGAGGTAGAGTTAACGTAGTGCTACATCACACACAAAGGAGTACGCCATGGGCGGAAAAGTCACAGTAGTCGGTGCAGGTTTTTATGGTTCAACAACTGCGCTTCGATTAGCTGAATATGATGTTTTTGACACAGTTGTTTTAACCGACATCGTCGAAGGCAAACCAGAGGGCTTAGCTCTAGATATGAATCAATCGCGATCTATTGAGGGCTTTGAGACAAAGATTATTGGCGTAACAACAACGGCCGAGGGCGCAGGCTATGAAGCAACTGCAAACTCCGATGTCGTAGTTATTACCGCAGGTCTTCCACGCAAGCCCGGCATGAGCCGTATGGATTTAATCGGTGTCAACGCCGGCATTGTTCGGGGGGTCGCAGAAAATATTGCAAAGCATTCACCGAAGGCGGTCATCATCGTGGTTTCAAATCCACTCGATGAGATGACCTCTCTTGCACAAATTGCAACTGGTTTTCCTAAGAACCGCGTTATGGGTCAGGCAGGAATGCTAGATACCGCGCGCTTTACTAACTTTGTCGCAGAGAAATTAGCCGTTAAAGTCGGCGCAGTCAAAACTCTCACTCTCGGATCACATGGTGACACGATGGTTCCAGTCCCAAGTCGTTGCACAGTCAATGGGAAAGCTCTGAGCGAACTACTATCGCAAACTGAGATCGACGAATTAGTTGATCGCACTCGCAATGGTGGCGCCGAAGTCGTCGCCCTCCTTAAGACCGGTTCGGCTTACTACGCACCATCTGCGGCCGCTGCCCGTATGGCAAAGGCCGTTATTGAAGACTCTGGTGCAGTTATGCCGGTATGTGCATGGGTAGATGGTGAGTATGGAATCTCTGGTGTCTATCTTGGAGTAGAGGCCGAGATCGGCCGCAATGGAGTTAAGAAAGTAGTTGAAAGCGCATTGACACAAACAGAGGTTGCAGCTCTTAAGGCCGCCGCCGAAGCTGTTCGTGCAAAACAGGCAGATGTCCAAACACTCTAAATAGGGAGCGCACCGCATGTCTAAGATCAAAGTAGAGGGAACCGTAGTCGAGTTAGATGGCGACGAGATGACTCGCATTATCTGGCAGTTCATTAAGGAGTCATTGATCCTGCCGTATCTCGATGTAAACCTTGATTACTACGACCTTGGCATGGAAAACCGCGATGCAACCGATGATCAAGTCACTATTGATTCGGCCCATGCGATACAAAAGCATGGCGTGGGTATTAAGTGCGCAACGATTACCCCAGATGAGGCACGTGTTGAAGAGTTCGGCCTTAAAAAGATGTGGAAATCTCCTAATGGAACGGTTAGAAATATCTTGGGTGGTGTAATTTTCCGCGAGCCAATCATTATCAGTAATGTTCCGCGTTTAGTGCCTCACTGGACTAAGCCAATTGTTATTGGGCGTCACGCATTTGGTGATCAGTACAGGGCAACGGATTTCCGAGTACCCAGTGCTGGTAAGTTAACGATGGTTTTTGTCCCTGAGGATGGTTCAAAGCCAGTGGAATACAATGTCTTTGATTTCCCGTCATCAGGTGTTGCAATGGGTATGTACAACATGGATGAATCAATCCGTGATTTTGCTCGGGCATCCCTTAACTACGGACTCAACCGTAACTTCCCGGTTTATCTTTCAACCAAGAACACAATCCTGAAGGTCTACGATGGCCGCTTCAAAGATATCTTCGAGGAGATTTTCCAGGCCGAATTCAAAGCCGCCTTTGAGGCCGCTGGAATTTGGTATGAACACCGCTTAATCGATGACATGGTCGCAATGTCACTGCGTATGGAGGGTGGATATGTCTGGGCATGCAAGAACTATGACGGCGATGTTCAATCCGACACCGTTGCACAGGGCTATGGCTCTCTTGGTTTAATGACATCGGTACTAATGACACCAGATGGAAAAATTGTTGAAGCAGAGGCCGCTCACGGGACAGTGACACGTCACTACCGCAATCACCAAAAGGGAAAAGCAACCTCTACAAATCCCATCGCATCGATCTTTGCCTGGACACGCGGATTGGCCCACCGTGCAAAGTTAGATAAGAACGCAGAGCTTGCAGCTTTCTGTAACACATTAGAGCGCGTCTGTATCGAAACCGTTGAGCAGGGCAAGATGACGAAGGATTTAGCTCTCCTGATTTCAAAGAGTGCGCCGTGGCAAACAACTCAAGAGTTCTTGGCATCGATCGATGAAAACCTTAAAAAGGCGATGGCGTAACCCTCATTTACCCTCTGAATTGAGCGGATGACCCCTTGTCAGGGCATCGCCACAGGTCTACCTTCATGGCAACCACGTGCGCGCCCTTCGCGCACGTGAAATTGGAGTAGAGATGACTGATTTCGTCGCTCCCGGACAACCCGGAAGCAAAGTTACGTATTTACCACGTTATGACCATTGGATTAATGGCAAGTATGAGAAGCCAGATTCAGGTCAATACTTTGAAAACGTAACTCCAGTAACTGGAAAAGTTTTTTGTGATGTTGCACGGGGAAATGCTAAAGATATCGATAAGGCGCTAGATGCTGCCCATGCAGCTGCCCCTACCTGGGGTAAGACATCGACAACTGAGCGCGCGATTATCTTGAACAAAATTGCCGATCGCATGGAGGCAAATGTTGAAGCTATCGCCGTTGCTGAAACGTGGGAAAACGGAAAGCCAATTCGTGAAGCGTTATATGTTGATATTCCACTTGCAATCGATCACTTCAGATACTTTGCCGCAGCAATTCGCGCGCAAGAGGGATCTGCCGGCGAGCTCGATCAAGACACTGTTGCTTATCACTTCCATGAACCACTAGGCGTTGTTGGCCAGATTATTCCGTGGAACTTCCCAATCTTGATGGCCGTCTGGAAGTTAGCCCCAGCCCTTGCTGCAGGTAACTGCGTTGTCCTCAAGCCAGCTGAACAGACTCCGGTATCAATCCTGTTCTTAATGGAGATCATTAAGGATCTATTGCCAGATGGCGTAGTCAATATCGTAAATGGTTTTGGTGTCGAGGCTGGAAAGCCGCTTGCATCATCTCCACGTATTGCAAAGATCGCGTTTACCGGTGAAACCACAACGGGGCGCCTCATCATGCAGTACGCATCTGACAATATTATTCCAGTCACCCTTGAACTCGGTGGTAAGAGCCCTAATATATTCTTTGCCGATGTTGCCGCTGAAAATGATGCATTCTATGACAAGGCTCTAGAAGGCTTCACAATGTTTGCCGTTAATCAGGGCGAGGTTTGTACCTGCCCTTCACGCGGACTCATTGATACCAAGATTTATGACAAGTTCTTAGGTGATGTTACTGCGCGCACTAATGCAATTAAGCAGGGTCACCCACTAGATCTCTCAACAATGATTGGTGCACAGGCCAGCACAGATCAGTTAGAAAAGATTCTCTCTTACTTAGATATTGGTAAGAAAGAGGGAGCAAAGGTAATTACCGGAGGAGAACGCGCAGATTTGGGCGGAGAACTCTCTGGTGGTTATTACGTTATGCCAACAATATTTGAAGGCAAAAACAGTATGCGCATCTTCCAAGAGGAGATCTTTGGACCAGTCGTCTCAGTTACTAAGTTCGATGGTTTCGATGATGCAATGCAGATTGCAAACGATACGTTGTATGGACTTGGTGCCGGCGTTTGGACTCGCGATATGAATACTGCCTACCGTGCAGGTCGTGAAATCAAAGCCGGTCGCGTCTGGACTAACTGCTTTCACGCCTATCCAGCAGGAGCTGCCTTCGGTGGTTACAAAGCCTCTGGAATCGGCCGTGAGAACCATAAGATGATGCTTGATCATTACCAACAAACAAAAAACCTGCTAGTTTCATACTCACCAAACAAGCTCGGTTTCTTTTAAGGAGTACTAATGTCTCTGCCGTCTCGCGTTGATTACACACCCGAGGCGGCAGAGCTATTACTAAAACTGACTAAAATAAATGGTCCCCTGATGTTCCATCAATCAGGCGGTTGTTGTGATGGATCATCTCCCATGTGCTACTTAAAAGGTGAATTCCGTGTTGGCGGCTCCGATGTATTAATTGGTGAGTTTGATATTGAAAATATTGCCGAGCCAATTCAGATTTGGATGTCAGCAACACAGTTTGAGTATTGGAAGCACACACATTTAACTATCGATGTCGTTAGTGGCCGCGGTGGGGGCTTCTCACTTGAGTCACCAGAAGGAAAACGCTTCCTTATTCGTTCTAGATTATTTAGCGACGAAGAGTGGGCCTTATTGGAGAATTCCCCCGTTAAAACCGGAGCATAAAAAACCCGCGAACCTTAAGGGTCCGCGGGTTTTTTTTAATGAGTAACTAAATACGCTCTCCAGTTGTTGAGTTAAACAAGTGCACTGCAGATGGATTTGCAGTAACTGCGATTGTATCTCCCGCCTTTGGAGTATTCTTTGGATCCCAACGCACGATGATCTGGGCGCCTTCATCGCCGGCTTGAGCAAACTTCACATTTGTATCGGCTGGCTTGCCATACACGAAGGCATCTGAGCCGAGCTCTTCAACGACCTCTACTAATACATGGAAGCCATCGCTAGCTGGGGTAAAGCCCTCTGGGCGAACGCCGACAGTGACCTCGTTGCCTGCAGATGCTGGAACTGCGATACCTAGATTTCCAAGCATTGCTTTTCCACCAACGTTTGGGGCGTTCAGTAAGTTCATTGCAGGAGAGCCGATAAAGCCTGCAACGAAGGCGTTTGTTGGATTTTCATAAAGATTACGTGGTGTATCTACTTGCTGGAGCAGACCATCTTTGAGAACTGCTACGCGATCGCCCATAGTCATTGCTTCAACCTGGTCGTGTGTCACGTAAACAGTTGTGATTCCAAGACGGCGCTGCAGTGCAGCGATCTGTGTGCGAGTTGCAACGCGCAGTTTGGCGTCAAGGTTTGATAGAGGCTCATCCATAAGAAATACCTGTGGTTCGCGAACAATTGCCCGGCCCATCGCAACGCGCTGACGTTGTCCACCCGATAGAGCCTTTGGCTTGCGCTCTAGATATGGCTCAAGGTCGAGAAGCTTTGCTGCCTCAAGTACGCGGCGCTCGCGCTCCTCTTTTGGTTTGCCGGCGATCTTTAAGGCAAAGCCCATATTTTCTGCAACTGTCATATGTGGGTACAGTGCATATGACTGGAAGACCATTGCAATGTCGCGATCTTTTGGTGCAACGTTTGTTACGTCGCGATCACCGATCAAGATTCTGCCGTTATCAATCTCTTCAAGACCTGCCAACATGCGAAGCGATGTTGACTTTCCGCATCCCGATGGGCCGACTAAAACCAAAAACTCACCGTCATTGACAGTGAGATTTAATTTATCGACTGCAGGTGCAGTGGTGCCTGGATAGATACGTGATGCGTCTTCGAAAACTACTGATGCCATGAGATTGCTCTCCTTCTCCGGGCAGGTACGTGCCCGACGATCCGAGGATGAAGGTGATGGCCTGTTGACCAACGCCCAAATCGTAGGGGCAATAGCCAGATATGAGAAGAGCGGGCTCATGAGGGGGTGCCGTATAGTTGCTCACCTAATGGAACCTCACTCGCTGGGCTCTTTACTAGGCGATCTAGCGATAGTCGCCGCTTTGATTCTCACAGCCGCCCTCTTCGTGGCCGCCGAAATCGCCCTCATTTCATTGCGCGATAGCCAGGTCCGCCAACTAGCCACCCGCGGAAAGCGTGGGGCTCGTGTGGCTAAGCTGGCTGAAAACCCCAACCGCTTCTTAGCCGCGGCCCAGGTAGGCGTTACCGTCTGCGGATTCTTATCGGCCGCCCTTGGCGCTGAAAAACTTGGCGGATACGTAATCCCTTGGCTAGAGGGCTACGGAATTTCACATGGAGCCAGCACGACGCTTTCAATTATTGGTGTCACGTTAGTAATTGCATATTTCTCACTGGTCTTTGGCGAGCTCGCACCTAAGCGCCTCGCCCTTTTTCGCTCAGAGGAGATCTCGCTGGCATCGGCCGGAATCATCGATCTCATTGCCAAGATTTTCCGCCCAATAATCTGGCTGTTATCTCATTCAACCGACATTGTCGTGCGCGCATTTGGCGTTGATCCTAAAGAGGCGCGCAGTGCGATGAGTGAAGAAGAGCTTCTTGACCTGGTCGCAGGCCATGCCGCGCTAACGACCGAAGAGCGCGACATCGTTGAAGAGGTATTTAACGCATCAGAGCGCCAAGTGCACGAAGTCATGGTACCGCGCACTGAAGTTGATTTTATGGATGCATCTTTATCTGTTGGAAAGGCGATCGACCTAGCCGTTGATAAAGCTCACTCGCGTTATCCAGTTGTCCGTGGATCATCGGATGAAGTCGTTGGTTTTATTCACGTACGCGATTTATTAGATACATCTCTTGCTAGTAAATCGATGAAGATCGTCGAACTAGCGCGCAGCATTATGTTTTTACCTGGCACTAAAGGTGTCTTACCTGCATTGACCGAGATGCGACTGCAGGGCCAGCACCTTGCAATCGTTCTGGATGAATACGGCGGCACCGACGGTATCGTCGCGCTCGAAGATTTAGTCGAATGTTTAATCGGGGATATCCGCGATGAATACGATGAGGTTGAAAGCGATGTAGCGGTGGTGGTGCGCACTGGTGATTTCGAGGTCGATGGCCTGATCTCTATTGAAGAGCTCACCGAGCAGACACAGCTAGAAATCCCCGATGGCCCATACGAGACGGCTAGCGGCTTTGTTATGCATTACTTAGGTCGAATCCCGCGCGAACATGATGTTGTGAACCTCAACGGCCTGCGAATTACAGTGCTATCTATGGAGGGCAAACGCGCTGGCCAGTTGCTAATCTCTCGAACCACGTGATGTGTGAAAGAATCAC
>SHVG01000028.1 GCA_009691145.1 Candidatus Planktophila sp.
TACGAATCTGCAATCGCCCTGACCCGTCATGGCCTGATCGATTATTCAAAGGCCTGGGATATACAGCGAACAATTCATGGTGAGGTTGTCGATAGAAAGCGGCCCAATACCCTTCTTCTGCTGCAACATCCATCGGTATATACCGCTGGCCGGCGTACCGATGTATCAGAGCGGCCACAAGATGGAAGCCCTGTCATCGACGTCGATCGTGGTGGGCGAATCACCTGGCATGGCCCAGGACAACTTGTGGGCTATCCAATCGTGCGCCTTGCTAAACCAACTGAGCTCGTCGGTTTTGTACGCGAAATTGAGGCTGGACTTATATCGGTATGTACAGAGCTTGGAATCAATGCACAATGTTTTGCAGGACGCTCTGGTGTGTGGATCCGCGATGAAAAAGGTGACCGCAAGATTGCAGCGATCGGTATTCGCGTGGCTAAAGGTGTAACGATGCACGGCTTTGCATTAAACGTCTGTCCAGATTTATCGGCCTTTACTCAAATTATCCCCTGCGGAATCCCTGATGCCGATGTAACGTCGATGGAAAAAGAGTTAGGTCATGCAATTAGCATCGAAGAGGTCGCGCCCATAGTTGAGCGACATATCTTCGAATCACTTAAGCGGGTGAGCATGTGAGCATCGCACCCGAGGGCCGCAAAATGATTCGCATTGAAGCGCGTAACGCCCAAACACCCATTGAGCGCAAACCTGAGTGGATTAAGACCCGAGCCAACATGGGCCCTGAATACACGCGCCTGAGATCATTAGTAAAGAGCGAAGGTCTGCATACAGTGTGCCAAGAGGCGGCATGTCCAAATATCTTTGAATGTTGGGAAGACAAAGAGGCGACCTTTTTAATCGGCGGAGATAAGTGCACGCGTCGCTGTGATTTTTGCAATATCGATACCGGCAAACCCGATCCATTAGATCGCACCGAGCCACGCAAAGTCGCCGAATCAGTAAAGGCGATGGGTCTTGCCTATGCAACGATCACTGGTGTCACGCGCGATGATCTGCCCGATGAAGGTGCATGGCTATATGCCCAGACTATCCGTCAAGTACATGAATTAAACCCTGGTTGCGGAGTAGAGATGCTCGCCCCTGACTTTCATGCCAAGGCAGAACTGCTAAATGAGATCTTTGAGACACGGCCAGAGGTCTTCGCGCATAACTTAGAGACTGTCCCCCGCATATTCAAAGAGATTCGCCCGGCATTTACATATGAGAAATCTCTACGTGTAATAACAATGGCCCGTGATTTTGGCTTGATTACTAAATCAAATTTAATCTTGGGCCTTGGCGAAACACGTGAAGAAGTTTCACAAGCACTCATCGATTTACGAAGTGCTGGCTGTGACTTAATTACGATCACGCAGTATTTGCGCCCCACTAATCGCCATCATCCGGTGGTGCGTTGGGTTAAGCCAGAGGAGTTTGTAGATCTTGCAGATGAGGCAACAGAGGCTGGTTTTCTTGGTGTAATGAGCGGTCCCCTAGTGCGCTCGAGTTATCGTGCAGGACGTTTATACAAAGCGGCCATGACAGCTAAGGCATCCCATGGCTGATCTGGTGTATCCACCAGTCATTGTCGTAATAAAAACCCTTTGGAAATACTTAGGACTCAAATTTGATTTTCAAGGCGATGAAAATATTCCACGCAAGGGCGGAGCGATTCTGGCGATTAATCATGTCGGCTACTTTGATTTTGCAATTACCGGAACCGCCGCGCTGCCCGCAGGTCGTTATGTGCGCTTTATGGCTAAGAAAGAGATCTTTGCAAATAAGATAGCGGGTCCATTGATGCGCGGAATGCACCACATCAATGTCGATCGCGAAAATGGAGCGGCATCTGTTGTTGCAGCGCTGCGCGCTTTGAAATCTGGAGAGATCATCGGGATTTTCCCTGAAGGAACAATCTCTACGAGTTTTGAAATCAAGGGATTGAAATCTGGTGCGGTGCGCCTGGCTATGGGCGCTGGTGTACCTGTTATTCCTACGATTATCTGGGGCAGTCAACGTGTATGGAGTAAGGGCCTGCCAAGAAATCTAAAGCGCCAGCACATTCCTGTCAGTGTTGTATTTGGTGAACCAATCACCTACCAGCGCAGCGATGATCTTGAAGTTGCAGAGAGCGAGCTACGTCAAACACTGCTTACAATCCTGCATCAAGTTCAGGATAAATACCCCGATAGCCACGTTGGTAAGCGTTGGGCGCCTACCCGTCTTGGTGGAACCGCCCCTGCCCCACTAAACTAATTACCATGTTCAAACGAAAAGCTAAAAAAAAGAAGACCAAAACCCCACGTTTTCAAACTTTCCGTGATGCCTATAACATCACCAAAGTTGTAAAGCCATGGATTCCATTTGCCCTCATCGGCATATTCCTAATCACCTGGATAATCGGAATCGGCATTGGTATAGCTCTTGGTCATCCGCTCTACTTTGCTTTTGTCTTTCTACCTTTAGCTCTCCTTATTGCGCTTTTATTCTTTACGCGCCAGGCAGGTTCCGCGGCATACTCATCGATTGAAGGACAGATCGGTGCAGGCGCAAGTGTGTTGATGGCGATTCGTAAGGGCTGGACAACTACCCCAGCCGTTGCCGTTTCACGTAACCAAGATATGGTTCACCGCAGCGTTGGTCGTGCCGGAATCGTTTTAACTGGCGAAGGCTCTAACGGTGTAAACCAGATGCTGAGTGAAGAGCGCAAGAAGACCGAGCGCTTTGCACCAGGTGTTCCTATCGCCCTAGTTGTAGTTGGCGATGAGAAAGGTCAGGTGCCCTTACCTAAACTACAAAAGCATCTGCAGAAGATGCCAAAGAAATTAACTGCCCATCAGATGCGCGAAGTTCGTGCGCGCCTGAAGGCCGTTGGTGGTTTGTCTATGCCAATTCCAAAGGGTCCAATGCCAACACGCGCACCAAAGATGCGCTAAGCCCGCAGCAAAACAGTTTTACTTAACCGCTCGTGTATCCCACGGCCATTTTTATCGTAGGTCACCGCTGTTACCAGTAGTACTAAAAAAATCGTACGGATTAATGCCTGCAGCGGCGAGATAGCACCGCCATCAACGAATCGGACAACTCGAAGGCCAAAGATTTTCTGACCAAGTGATGCCCCCGTCAGCGCCGTCAAGGTGAAAACCTCGGCGAAGAACAGGGCAAAGAGCTCGGGCTTAAAACCCGACATCTGGCCGATCCCACCTGAGAGGGCGGCAACAATGAAGTAGCAGGCGAGCCAATCCAGCGTTATTGCGACAAGACGACGGCCCAGGGTGACTCTCGTGCCAGGTGGGTTCATGGCCCTAAGCCTAACGCCTCTGAATTATTAACATGGCCGTAACAGGAGAGTTATGCCATTTTGGCCTGACAACCTTATTCTTGCACCAGCGCAGAGGAGCTCAATGGCGAGAGATCTGCAACTGATACGGATTTTGTATCACATGTGAATTGGGAGAAGCATGTTTAAGAATTCAGCAGAAATTTTTGCCTACATTAAGAAGGAAGATGTCAAGCTAGTCGATGTTCGCTTTACCGACCTTCCTGGCATCCAGCATCACTTTAGCGTTCCAGTTGAATCATTCGACGAGGTCGTCTTTACTGATGGCTTAATGTTCGATGGTTCATCAATCCGTGGTTTCCAATCCATCCACGAGTCAGATATGAAACTCTTACCTGTTCCAGAGTCTGCCTATCTTGATCCGTATCGCAAAGAGAAGACGCTCATCATTCTCTTCTCAGTACACAACCCAGTCGATAACTCAGCATATAGCCGTGATCCGCGTGGAGTAGTGGCTAAGGCCGTAGATTTCATGCGCGCACAAGGTATAGCCGATACAGCTTTCTTTGCACCCGAGGCCGAGTTCTACGTATTCGATCGAGTTCGCTTCAAGACCGATATCAATACTGCCTATCATGAGATTGATTCATATGAGGGCGCATGGAACACCGGCATTAAAGAAGATGCTGATGGAACTCCAAACCGCGGATACCGTACACGCATTAAGGGTGGTTATTTCCCAGTTTCTCCTACGGATCAGTTTGCCGATCTGCGCGATGAAATGGTTATGCAACTTGGCAAGGTTGGTTTACTGGTTGAGCGCTCACACCATGAAGTCGGTACTGCAGGTCAGATGGAGATTAACTATCGCTTCACCGATATTTTGAATGCAGGCGATGACATCATGAAGTTCAAGTATGTTGTTCGCAACACTGCATGGCAGGGTGGAAAGACTGCAACCTTTATGCCTAAGCCACTCTTTGGCGATAACGGCTCTGGCATGCACGTTCACCAATCACTCTGGAAGAACGGCGTTCCATTATTCTTCGGAGATGGCTATGGCGACTTATCAGAGATGGCTCGCCACTACATCGGTGGACTGCTCAAGCACGCACCATCACTGCTTGCCTTCACTAACCCAACTGTTAACTCATATCGCCGCTTAGTTCCAGGTTATGAAGCACCTGTAAACCTTGTTTACTCAGCACGTAACCGCTCGGCCTGTATCCGTATCCCAATTACTGGATCCAATCCGAAGGCAAAGCGAATTGAGTTCCGTTGCCCAGATCCATCATCGAATCCATATCTAGCATTTGCTGCGATGTTGATGGCCGGTCTTGATGGAATCATCAATAAAATCGAGCCACCTGCCCCAGTTGATAAGGACCTCTATGAGCTAACAGGGGAAGAGGCCGCTGCAATCCCACAGGTTCCAGGTTCACTCGATGAGGTACTCAACAACCTAGAGCGCGACCACGAGTTCTTGCTCAAGGGTGGTGTCTTTACCAAGGATCTGATCGAGACATGGATTGATTTCAAGCGCAGGCAAGAGGTTGATTATGTTCGCTTGCGTCCACACCCAGCTGAGTTTGAGCTCTACTTCGATATCTAAAAACCTCCTAAGTAAAAAACCCCGTCATTTACTGGCGGGGTTTTTGCTTTCACGACCGAGTAGATTGAGGCCATGTTCCTAGATCTCCTGATTGCCATCTTCTTTTTTCTAGTGGGCTTGGAGATTAAGGCAGGGCTCAGAGATGCCCGCACTGCAATAGTTCCAATCGTTGCGGCCGTTGGCGGAATGATTACTCCTGCAGTAATTTTCCTACTCTTAAGCCCTGGCTCACACGTCTGGGCATCGGCTATGCCCACCGACATTGCATTAGCACTGGGAGTTCTATCGCTGCTGGGCAAGCGCGTGAATGTAAACATTCGCCTCTTTTTACTGACCTTGGCGATCGCCGATGACCTTTTCTCGCTTATTGTCCTTGGGATTTTTTACGGAGATGACCTGCATCCAGCTAAAGCACTATCAACCCTAGGCGCTGCAGCTATTGGCTTTATGCTTCCTTTAGGCACTCATCAAGCCAGTAAATTGATAAAGATTTTAACACCTGTCTCCACCTACTTTATCGTTCCCATAATAGTTGCTACGAATATTCCATTCAACATTGATCTGAGTAGTTTTGGTTCAAGGACGACGCTCTCAATTGTCATTGCACGCTCAATCGGCAAAATCATCGGCATTACTTTATTTGCCTGGCTCTGTATCAAATTAGGCGGTAGAACGAATATTCTAATGAAAGAGATCACCGGTATCGCCACGCTTGCTGGAATGGGATTGACCGTGGCTCTAGTCATCGCAGATATAGTTGCGACAAGTGATACCGAACTAGATCAAGTTCGTCTCGGTCTGTTTATTTCAGCAATAATCTCTGGCATAGCCGGCTATATCTGGCTTAGAAGGACTCCTGCTGCCTAATAGCTTTTCTCGACACGAGCACATGGCCAGAAAATCCGATTACTAACGCAAAGATGACTCCAATATTTGAAAAGGCCCACTCACCTTCTTTGCCACCCATTACTGCCAAGAAGTATCCCTGCCACGATAACCATGAGGCAAAGCTATTGGTCACAAAGCCCCACCCGACAATCGAGCCAACGAGCATCAAAACAAGAGATTTCCTATTCCAGAAACCATATCGTCCAGCACCATCAAATAAATCTCTCTCTACATAAGGGGTTTTTCGCATAAGTACATCGGCTACAAAGATGGCAGACCATACTGCAACCGGTACCCCAAGGGTGATTAAGAAACCCTGGAAAGGAGAAAAGAAGTTGTCGGCAAACCAGACGATATAGATCGTTCCTGCCAACATAATCAAGGCATCAATCGATGCTGCGATATGGCGCTTAACGGGTAGGCCGATTGAAACCAAAGTTAAGCCTGAGGAATAAAGATCCAGGATCGCCCCACCTACTAATCCAAGCACGGCAACTAAGGCAAAGGGGATAAGAAACCAGGTGGGTAATAGAGTTGTCAGAGCCCCAATGGGATCCATTGCAATCGCATCACTTAACTCTTTGCTACTTGCGGCAAGGGCCGAGCCATAGATAACTAAAACAATAGGGAGGATGGATGCACCCATTACTGTCCAGCCCACAACGCCTCTGCTCGAAACGCTGCGTGGCAGATATCGCGAGTAATCGGCAGCTGAATTAACCCACCCTAATCCGATACCAGTGATTCCAAATATGAGTGCGCCAATAAATGCTTGATTACTTCCATCCTCAATTGCACTCACCGCTGACCAGTTAACGGAGTCAATCGTTAAAGCGATATACGCAACGGTCATTGCAACTGTAACTAAGGTTAACCACTTCTGGATCTTCATGATTGTTGAAAAACCAAGTACCCCCCCGAAGACCGTTAGCGAAACTGCGACAACAAAGCCGATAATCAGCGCGATGTTGTGATCGATATGACCCACTCGACTAAACACTGTCCCAGTTGCCAATGTGGCAAGAGAAACCAAGACCGTTTCCCACCCGACGAAGATTAAGTACGAGAGTGCCCCTGGCACGATATTTCCCTTAACGCCAAAGACTGCTCGAGATAAAATCATCGTTGGCGCATTGGATTGCTTGCCGGCCAAAGAGCTAATACCGACAACTAGAAATGAAAGTACCGTGCCGATAATGGCAGCTAACGTTGCCTGCTTAAATGAGACACCAAAGCCTAAAAAGAAGGCGCCGTAGGAGAGGGCTAATAAAGAGAGATTGGCACCTGCCCATGGCCAGAAAAGATTGCGGGCTCTGCCCGATCGCTGCGATTCGGCGATGACGTTGGGACCATTTAGCTCTAATTCAAAGATAGGCATAAATGACTACTTCTTTACTAGGCGTCTGAGAATTGCAAAACCACTGACGACGAGAATCACGATCCCAAGAATTACTGGTAAAGACGGGCTCTTAGAATCCTCCTGTGAAGACTCGGCTACTTTCTCACTTTCTTCACCCGTAGCACTCATCGCTATAGGGGTTTCACCAACGGTAAAAGAGTAGTCACCTTCAACTGGATGAGCGTCCCCGGAGACTATCCGGTAATGAACGGAGATTAAGCCTGTTGAGTCAGTTAGAAGAATCTTCGTAGAAATTTTAGAGCCTTCAACAAGTGAGCTCGCATCTGAAATCACTCGTCCGGTTGCATCAGTTACTGTAATCAAGTTGATATCGCTATCACCAAGGCTCTGGAGTTGGCCATCGAAATCTATAGAAACCTCTGACGGCATTGCCAAAACTTTGCCATCTTGCGAGGGTGATGCCTTTGTTACTTCACCATGGGCAAATGCCGATGAAAGTGGCATAAATAACAAAGCAAGGATTGCTAATAAAATCGCTGATTTTTTACTCATGCTTATTCTTCTAATCAAGAAAGAAGTCTAGAAGGAAATCTTTCGTGCCTGGCGTTACGGAATATTTCTCTAGATCGGTAATGCCTTCGGAGGCTAGAAGCTCGTCATCGACAAAGAAGTTTCCCGTGCACTCAGTCGATGGGCGATTAAAAATAATATAGGCGGCATCGGCCAAGATCGCTGGTGTACGACCTGCACTGGCATCTATGCCTGGGATCATTTGTAGAGCTGCAGTGTCAATTACGGTGCGGGGCCACAGGGCGTTAACTGCGATTCCATCGCGCTTGAACTCAGCGGCCATGCCAAGCACGCACATACTCATACCGTACTTAGCCATCGTGTAGACCACATGGTTTTTAAACCACACCGGCTTCATCGACAGCGGCGGTGAGAGGTTGAGGATATGCGGGTTGCGGCCAGCTGCAGCCGACTCTCGTAAATATGGGATCATGGCCTGCGATGTAAGGAAAGTTCCGCGGACGTTAACATCAAACATTAAGTCAAATCGCTTGGCAGGGGTGGCCTCACTCTTAGTTAAATTAATCGCACTAGCATTATTAATGAGAATATCGATGCCACCAAATGTATCGGCCGCTAACTTAACGGCCGCCTTGATCTGAGCCTCATCGCGCAGATCGCATTGGATAGGAAGGGCCGTGCCACCTGCGGCATTTATCTCTTGGGCTGCAGTGTAGATAGTTCCTGGAAGTTTTGGATTGGCCTCGGTTGTCTTTGCAGCAATCGCAACGTAGGCGCCATCGGCGGCGGCGCGAAGTGCAATCGCTAAACCGATTCCACGTGATCCCCCAGTAATAAATATTTTTTTGCCCGCTAGCGTCATGATGAGCCTTTCTTAGCCATAAACTTCATAAAGGCCTCCATAGCCTCATCGGATTGCAAAGCAAGTGCAAATATCTCAAACTCGGCCTTCATGACGGCTGCAACAGAGTCGTGCTTGCTCGCCTTCAAAAGTGCCTTGGTATTAATAATGGCTTGAGGAGGTTGCTCGGCGATCTGCTCGGCGATCTTTGTAGCGGCCGCTAATGCATCGGCATTAATCTCGGCAATCAATCCCATATCTAGCGCCTCTGTCGCTGTAAATGACTCACCAGTCATAAATATCTTTGCCGCTCTTTGATATCCAACTAAGGCGGGAAAGAGAAAAGTGGAGCCAGCCTCTGGAACAAGACCGAGGGTTACAAAAGGCATTGAAAAATTCGCAGTGGGTGATGCCACAACTACATCGCAGTGCAGCAACATAGTTGTACCTACGCCAACAGCGTTGCCTTTGACTGCTGCAATCAAAGGCTTAGGAAAGTTAAGTAGCGATGCTAAAAAAACTGCTACGTCGCTAGACTCTGACTCTGGTGGATTGTCCATAAAATCTACGATGTCGTTGCCGGCAGTGAAGTGATCGCCTTCGCTGGTGATCACCACGGCTCGAACACTGAAATCACCGGCAGCAGCATTGAGTTTGAGTGCTAGCTCTTTATACATCCCGCGCGTGAGCGCGTTCATTTTCGCTGGGCGGTTAAAGGACAGGTAGCCAACCGCGCCTATCTGGGTCTCTAAGATTTCACTCATCTGAGCATCTTAGAGGTGGTTTTCCTATAAATCTTGTTAGAGAATAGGCCAACTACAGAGAGGCGCCAATGATGGCTAGAGATATAAGGATCACGACTCGAGAGCTTTCGCCTTTTGAGCAGCTAGTTTTACAGCTTGTCTGTGAAGGAAAATCTAACTCAGCTATCGCCTCCGAAACTTCACACTCTGAAAAAGTTATTGAAAATACGGTTAGCCGTAGCGCCCAAACCTTTGGAATTAAATCCGATAGCGACACAAATCTGCGCGTACTACTGGCCTTAGCTTTTCGTACACACTATGGTGATAGAGCATTTGATCAGTTAGATGTTCAATGTGCGCATTTTGTCGAAGGTCCCGATGCAAAGATGACCTGCAATCGACATATCGCTTAGCGTTACACAATCAGATAATCAGCATAAAGCGAGCTTTAGCGCTCTAACTTTCCAGAGATAAACTCCTCAACCTTGTTATGTGCGGCCTCATCGGTGTACTGCACAGGTGGGGTCTTCATAAAGTAACTAGATGGTGAGAGCAAAGCGCCACCAATCTTGCGATCAAGACCGATCTTGGCACAGCGCAGCGCGTCAATAATGACACCGGCAGAGTTAGGTGAATCCCATACCTCTAGTTTGTACTCAAGATTGAGTGGAACATCGCCAAATGCGCGGCCTTCGAGGCGAACGTAGGCCCATTTGCGATCATCGAGCCATGGAATGTAATCTGAAGGCCCGATGTGAACATTCCTATCTCCCATGTCATAGTCCAACTGAGATGTAACCGAGTTTGTTTTTGAAATCTTTTTGGATTCAAGACGATCACGCTCGAGCATGTTCTTGAAATCCATGTTCCCACCGACGTTTAATTGGTAGGTGCGATCTAAACGCACTCCACGATCCTGGAACAACTTAGCCATGATGCGGTGCGTAATAGTTGCACCCACTTGGCTCTTGATGTCATCGCCAACGATCGGCAAACCAGCATCGGCAAACTTCTTTTCCCAGACTGGATCTGATGCGATAAAGACAGGAAGTGCGTTAACAAAGGCACACCCTGCATCGATTGCACACTGGGCGTAATACTTAGCCGCAACCTCTGATCCAACTGGTAGGTAGCAGATGAGAACATCTACCGCCTCATCTTTTAGAACCTTGACAATATCTACGGCAGGCGCGTCAGACTCTGTAATCGTCTCCTTGTAATACTTTCCAAGACCATCATTTGTTACTCCACGCAGAACTGGCACTCCAGTCTTTGCCACGTTGCTAAATTTAATAGTGTTGTTTTCGCTGGCCCAGATAGCATCGGCTAAATCCAATCCGACCTTCTTAGCATCAACGTCGAAGGCTGCAACGAACTTGATGCTAGAGATGTGGTATCCCCCAACAACTGCGTGCATAAGCCCTGGGATCTCTTGATCAATGGCCGCGTCCTTGTAATAGGTCACTCCTTGAACTAAAGAGTTGG
Organism: Candidatus Planktophila sp.; assembly: GCA_009691145.1. GTDB lineage: Bacteria > Actinomycetota > Actinomycetes > Nanopelagicales > Nanopelagicaceae > Planktophila. The sequence continues at coordinate 10,741 of SHVG01000028.1, forward strand.
CGCAGTTTCCTACGCCAATTATTGCAACACGGATCTCGCCTTTACCGGTTGTTATGTTCACTCTATTTCCTCTCGGTTTTAATCATGTCTTCCAGCCAAGCGATCTCACGATCAGCTGATTCCAGAGAGTGACGTCGCCACTCCTCTAGATATTTATCTATTCCGACCGGTGACTTCTCGAGTTCACCACGCAGAATCTCTGCCTTTTCCTTAAGGCGACGATGACGTCCCTCAAGAATTCTCACCCTGTTTTTTGAAGATGTTGGGGAGAAAAATGCGAAACGAATCTCAAAGCCTTCCTCCTCCCATGTATCGGGGCTAACGGTCTCTGTCAGATCTGAAAATCTCGCTAAGCCTTTTTCTGTAATTGCGTAAACGATTCGCGAGCGCCGTGATGTAGCTTCGACCAGGCTCTCTGCAATTACTCCCGCCTCCATCATTCGACGAAGCTGGGGATAGAGAACTGAAAATGAGAGTGCGCGAAATGGTCCAAAGATGGTTCCCATTCGCTTGCGCAGCTCGTAGCCATGCAGGGGGCTCTGAGATAGCAGGCCAAGGAGTGCGAACTCCAGAGAGTCACTACGTGAGCGCATGGGGCCTACCTCCATCCTGGGGCTATCGGGCTATATATCGAGTCGATATATAGCAGTAATCTAATCCGATAGCTGCGGCGCTGCAACTCGGCCACGTCTGAGCGTAGAGCGAGTTAAAGTGCGCTTATGGTGATTCCATCGCGCCTTGCTGAATACATCGTGGCCGCGATGGTAATCATCTTGGCACCTGGCCCCAGCGTATTATTTGTTATCGCTCGCGCTATTGCATGGGGTCGAAAGGTCGCAGTCTTTACAGTTGCCGGCAACGTCACGGGCTCATTTGTCTTATCTGTCTTTGTGGCCCTTGGTCTTGGCCCAATCCTGCAGCGCTCAGATCTTGCCTACACCGCGGTGCAGTGGGGTGGCGGTCTCTACCTCATCTATCTAGGTATCGATGCAATTAGGCATCGACAACTCCACGCCGCCGATATGACTAACCAGGGCGATATCGCACCTAGCATTAGAAAATCAATACGCGATGGCTTCTGGGTCGGCGCGTTAAATCCTAAAGCGATAGTTTTTTACGCCGCAGTCTTACCCCAATTCATCGATCGTGACCGAGGAAGCGTTACAGCTCAGCTAATTTTGCTCGGCGGTATTTTTTCAACGCTGGCATTTATATCCGATGGTACGTGGGGGTTATTGGCAGGCACCGCACGCCAGTGGCTAGCCACCGACCCTGAGCGTCTTGAAAAGCTGCGTGCTACCGGAGGAGCAATCATGATTATCTTGGGCCTAGCGGTATTGATCTCAGCTATTGTCAGTGGCTAGCGAGATAATACGTTTATGAAAAAACCTATCAAGCCCGCCCGCGAGTTCATCTCCCCCTCCGATCTAACCTTTGGTCTATCGACCTGCAAGCGCTGTCTATGGATTAAATACTGGTACAAACTCAGTGCCCCGCTTCAGATGCCACTCGTCGGTACTCTCTCCACTCTGCAGGAAGAGCGCTTCCATAACGCCGATATGCCCACGATCGATCCATCACTTCGCCCAGGCACGGTCACTAAATGGGGCGAGTTCGTTAAGAGCAAGCCACTGCAGATCAATGGCGCAGATACTCGTTGGCGCATCTTAGGTAAATACGATTTAGTTTCAACCAATGGGGATGGCACCATCGGTCTTATCGACTGCAAAGTATCGGATAGCCAACGCGATAGCGGCGCCTTTTACTCTCCCCAGCTCGAGGCATATGCCTATGCGCTAGAAAACCCAGCTGCCGGAAAGGGCCATAGCGTTGCATCGATGGGTCTACTCATCTGGAAGCCTGCAACGACTATCGGTAATGACATTACTTCATACGGCTTTGGCGTCTTTCAAAAATACGTCAGCGTTGAGCGCGATGTGGCTAATTTTCTTGCAACGATCGCCGATTTTATAAACGTGCTCGAAGGCGAGCTTCCAGATGCTGGCCCGCAGTGCACAACGTGTTCATATCTACTTGCTCGTAACGCTTTAGATGCTCTTTAATCCTCTTCGCCAGAGACATTAATATCATCTGGCTTACTCTTCTTCGGTGAGTAGATATCTATATATTCCTGACCCGACATCTCTTGGATCTTTTTCATAATCCGGTCTGTTACAACGCGCAAGTACTGAAGATCCGTTGAATCACCGTCGAAGTACATGGGCTCACCAAAAACCATTCCAACTCGATGTAAGTTTGGAATAAGCTTTCCAGTGGGTTGAATCTTGTCGGTATTAGACATCGCTACCGGAATAATTGGGGCCCCTGATTCAATTGCAAGACGCGCGATGCCGGTTCGACCCTTATATAAGCGGCCATCGGGTGATCTGGTGCCTTCGGGATAAATACCTAAGCAGTCGCCTTTGGCCAAGACTTTTAGGCCTGTAATGAGCGCGGCCTCACTGCGACGACCACCTGACCTATCCACTGGTACCTGGCCAAGGGCGATGAAGGTTAACTTCTTGAGCAGACCCTTTGGACCAGGAGATGTGAAGTACTCACTTTTGGCTAGAAAAGTTACTTTGCGCGGGACAACCAGCGGCATAAAGATCGAATCACTAAATGAGAGATGGTTAGAGGCGATGATGACTGGCCCCTTGCCCGGAACATTGCGCAGCCCCTTGACCTTAGGTCTAAAGGCGCTCATCAAGAATGGCGTGAGGAATGCCCGCAGAACGCCATAGGGGAGATTGTTGAGCACATCCCTAATTTAGCCGCTATTGCTCCGTATGACACTATCTGAGGGTGAGCAAAGAGTCGATAAGCCCCAAAGATGATGAATCCGATGAGGAAGAGCTCATCCGCAGCAAGTTTGATTCGATTGTCTCTGGCCTCTCTCTCGATGAATCTGCGCCCTCTACATATTTAGATGAACTAGAGCGCATAGATCGCGCCGACCGATTCGTCGAACCTAATCCCCCAACCCAAACTCCTCGCTCATTCTTTCTTTCAGCAAAGCGCGCCGTGCTGGGCTGGTTGAAGCGGCCCTTTCACGATGATGATGGCGTACACCTATGAGTAATTTTCGCTGGGGCATTTTAGGTACGGGCTTAATCGCAACTGCATTTGTTGAGGATTTAAAGCGCG
>SHVG01000029.1 GCA_009691145.1 Candidatus Planktophila sp.
CGCGTAGTAACTGGTGGTGCACATGGAATGGCCGATAAGAAATGGTTCAGCGATTTACTGCCATCAGATGGTTCGGCACAAATCTTCGATCTAACATCCAGCTACACAACTGTTGGAGTCTGGGGTCCAAAAGCCCGCGAAATTATCCAAGCGATCACTAAGACCGACATGGGCAAAGATGCATTTAAGTTCAGTACCTGCAAAATTATTGAAGTAGGTCCACTGCGCGTTCTAGCTTCTCGCATCTCCTATGTCGGCGATCTTGGCTGGGAGTTCTATATCCCAATCGAACAAGGCGCAAAGTTATGGCAGATGTTGTGGGATAGCGGCAAGAATCACGCAATGATTGCCGTTGGTATCGGTGTCTATGGCACAACTGGTCGACTTGAAAAGTGTTATCGCGCCTATGGCCCAGAGCTTGAAACCGAATACACCGTGGTCGAAGCTGGAATGCAATCACCTAAGTTAAAAGAGGCCGACTTCATCGGTAAGGCAGCTCACATCAAGCATCGCAGTGAAAAACCAATCACAATGCTCTGTACATTATTTGTCGATGATCACACATCATCGAGCGGAGAAAAGCGTTACATGATGGGTAACGAACCCATCTTGACCTTAGATAAGCAGCCAATCGTTGATTCACATGGTCGCCGCTCATACGTCACAAGCGCAGGATCTGCGCCCTCACTTGGTAAGCACATTCTCATGTCCTACTTACCAACAGAGCTAGCAGTTGCTGGCAACAAGTTCATCGTTGAATACTTGGGGGAGCACTATCCATGTTCAATCGCTGAAGTTGGTGCTACATCTGTCTTCGACGCTTCAAATGAACGGATTATGGCCTAATGGATGTTCTTGTCTGCTTAAAGCGCGTTCCACTAGCTGGTGGAACGTTAATTCTGACGCCAGATTCGCGCGATATCGAAACAAAGCATTTAGGTTTTGGTATTAGTCCGCACGAGGAAAATGCCGTTGAGGCCGGTGTTCAGTTAGTCGAGCAAATGGGCGGCACACTCACACTTTTAACGCTCGGACCAAGTGATGCTGAAGAGCAACTACGTTCGCAGTTGGCAATCGGTGCTACCCGCGCCGTGCTCATTGAAACCGATGGACAAGAGTGGGATCCGCAAGGCACGGCAGCTGCATTGGTCGATGCTATTGTGGCTGAAGAGACAAACTTTGATTTAATTATCTTTGGCGCAGAGTCTGCTGATAGTGCGGGTTATCAGATTCATATCCGTATCGCTCATGCACTTAATCGCCCAATCGTTACAAATGTGAAGTCAATGAAAGTCGAAAATGGCATTGTAAGTTGTGAGCGCGTTGTCGAACATGGCCGCGAGCACTACGAAGCACCATTACCAGCGATTATTACGGTGCGAGATGGACTCAATATTCCACGCTATCCATCCGTACCGGGACGCATGCAGGCACGCAAAAAAGTTGTTGATATAAAAAAGGCCGAACCTCGAGTTCCAAAGCTTGAAAAAGTTACACTCGCACTTGCTCCATCTAAAGATAAAGGCGCAGAGATTCTTGGAAAAGGCGCAGATGCAGTACCGGCTTTAGTTGAAGTCTTAAAGCAGATTGGAGCCTTCTAATGATTCTTGTTCTAGTTGATCACGATCGTGGAGAAATCGATCCGTTATCACTGCGCGCTCTGACCTCGGCGCATAAGTTAGGCCACGATGTAGAGGCCATTGTTATCGGTAACGATGGAGCAGCACTTGCCAACATTGTTGGCGAATACGGTGCACAGGTCTTACACGTTGCATCACATGCTGCGATAACCGATTACACACCCATGGCCTCTGGCCGAGCTCTCAAAGATTTAGTTGAAAAACTAAAGCCCGCCGCGGTATTAGCCGCTGGCAGCCCACGTGGAAACGAGCAGCTAGCCCACCTTGCCGCCTTCTTAGATATTCCAATGGCGGCGGAGTGTTTGGAGATTACATTGGGATCACCGCATCATGTACTGCGTGCCAGATGGGCCGGTAACTTAATTGAATCGGCATATGTTCACGCCGAACTATTAGTTGCAACGGTGCTTAGTTTCTCAGTTGAGCCTGAATCAATATCTGGCGCTGCAGCAACGGTTGCGCAGTTCGAACCAGCATTGCAGCCAGCAGACTCTGTTGTAAAAATCCTCAGTCGCGATGCCGGTGAATCAAAGGGTGGGGTAACACTCAATGATGCAAAGGTAATCGTTTCAGGTGGTCGCGGTGTCGGTGGACCCGATGGCTTCGGCAACCTAGAAGAATTAGCCGCCCTGCTTGGTGGAACCGTGGGTTGTTCGCGCGTTGTGACAAGCTCTGGTTGGCGCCCGCATGCCGAGCAAGTAGGCCAGACCGGTACCAAAGTTGCACCCGATTTGTATATTGCCGCTGGAATTTCAGGGGCTATGCAACATATTGCTGGAATGAAGAACAGTAAGACGATCGTAGTCATCAATACAGATCCTGAGGCACCGATTTTACGTTATGCCGATTACGCAATTATCGGTGATTTACACCAAGTAATACCCGCGCTAACAAGCGCCATACGTCAGGCAAAGGGATAAAAATGTCAGATATCGAAATTGCACAAGCGGCAACCATGAAGCCAATCAATGATATTGGCGCATCGATCGGTATCGATGTTGAGAACCTCGAGGCCTACGGCAAGTACAAGGCAAAGGTTAATTTAAAGTACCTAGCCGCTCTTCCAGAGCGCAAAGGCTCTAAGTTGATTCTGGTAACTGCAATTAGCCCAACACCTGCAGGTGAGGGTAAGACAACGACAACGGTTGGCTTGGGCGATGCACTGCGCCGGATGGGAAAGAGGGCAATGATCGCCCTGCGCGAACCATCACTTGGTCCAGTCTTTGGAATGAAGGGTGGCGCAGCAGGTGGTGGTTATGCCCAAGTTGTTCCGATGGAGGATATTAACCTGCACTTTACTGGGGATTTTAACGCTATAGCCCTTGCAAATAACTTACTTGCAGCGCTAATCGATAACCATATTCACCACGGTAACGAGCTAGCAATCGATATTCGCCGCGTGACATGGAAGCGCGTGATCGATATGAATGATCGCGCACTGCGCGAAATTATTCAATCTATCGGCGGCGTCGGCAATGGCTACCCACGCAGTGATGGCTTTGACATCGTTGTCGCATCAGAGATTATGGCGATTTTCTGTCTTGCAACATCCATTGAAGATCTCAAAGAGAAAATCGGAAAGATTGTTGTTGGTTACAAGCGCGATAAGACCCCGGTGCTTGCCAGCGAGCTCAACGCCCAGGGTGCCATGACGGTTATATTGAAAGATGCTTTTCAGCCGAACTTGGTGCAGACGCTAGAAAATACTCCCGCATTTATTCATGGTGGACCTTTTGCCAATATCGCACATGGCTGTAACTCGGTTGTTGCAACGACATCGGCGATGAAGTTAGCTGACTACGTTGTCACTGAGGCAGGATTTGGAGCCGACCTTGGAGCTGAAAAGTTCATCGATATTAAGTGTCGCAAGTCAGGTCTTCGTCCATCGGCATGTGTACTCGTTGCAACAATCCGTGCAATTAAATACCACGGTGGCGCCGATCTTAAGAGGATTACTGAGGAGAACTTACGTGCACTAGAGGCTGGCATCGTTAACTTAGAGCGCCACATTCACAATATTAGAGATGTCTATAACCTGCCGTTAGTTGTTTCAATTAACAACTTTACAAGTGATACAAAGGCAGAAGTCGATCTCCTTCGTACACGAGTTGAAGCAATGGGTGTCAAGATTGTTCTTGCAACACATTGGGCCGATGGAGGCGCCGGTGCAGCTGATTTAGCTCACGCCGTTGTTGAGCTTTGTGAGCAGCCAAATCAGATGAAGTTCGTCTACGAAGATGGACAAAGCCTGTGGGAGAAAATTAATGCCGTCGCAACCAAGATTTATGGTGCAAAGGAAGTCACCGCCGATGCAACGGTGCGCCTGAAGTTAAAGGAGCTAGAAGCATCTGGCTATGGAGCCTTCCCCATCTGTGTAGCCAAAACTCAGTACTCATTTAGTACCGATGCTGCGCTGCGTGGTGCACCAAGTGGCCACTCAATCAACCTTCGTGAGGTAAAACTCTCGGCAGGTGCCGAGTTCATCGTGATGATCTGCGGAGAAATCCTGACTATGCCAGGCCTACCAAAGGTGCCGGCGGCAGAGCGCATTGATTACATTGATGGAAAGGTCGTAGGTTTGTTCTAATGAAGTATTCGCCATGGTCACACGAGGCAGCACTTGTGCTCCTTGCGACCCTGCGCGAAGAAAAAGGCCCTGTACTCATGGCCTTGCAGTTGATGCAGAAAGAGTTTGGCTATGTTCACAAGGAGTGCGTCGAACTCATCGCAAACTCATTTAATAAATCGCGTGCCGATGTTCATGGTGTTTTAACTTTTTATCATGACCTGCGCACAGCACCGCCCGGCGAACACCAGATATCAATCTGCGTGGCTGAAGCCTGTCAGGCAGTTGGTGCTCGTGGCCTTGAAAAAGAAGTGAAAGCTAAGTTTGGCAATGAAACCACTGATGCATTTTGCTTTGGTAACTGCGCTCTAGGACCTGCAGTGATGGTAGATGGAAAGTTAATTGGTCGTGCAACGCTTGCAAAGATTGAGAAGGCACGCCTATGAGAGTATTCGTTCCATGTGATAGCGCCGCGCTTTCAGTCGGCGCCGATGAAGTCGCTGCTGCAATTGCACGTCTAGATTCAACTATTGAGATTGTGCGCAATGGTTCGCGTGGTGCCTTATGGCTTGAAACTCTTGTCGAGGTTGAAACACCAGCCGGCCGCATCGCTTATGCTCCAGTTAGGCCAGAAGATGTGCAATCGCTCTTTGACGCAGATTTCCTACATGGCCGGGCTCATCCCTTATTACTAGGCAAAACCGATGAGATCCAGTGGCTGGCATCGCAAGATCGTGTGACCTTTGCCAGGGTCGGCATCATCGATCCACTATCTTTAGATGACTATCGCGCACATGGTGGATTAATTGGCCTGCGTAAAGCGCTCAATCTCTCCGGTGAAGGCGTTATTGATGAGGTTACTGAATCAGGTCTACGCGGTCGCGGCGGTGCTGGTTTTCCAGCTGGAATAAAATGGCGAACCGTTGCACAGACATACAGCAATCAAAAATACATCTGCTGTAACGCCGATGAGGGGGATAGCGGAACCTTCGCCGATCGCATGTTAATCGAGGGCGATCCATTTACCTTAATTGAAGGTATGACAATTGCAGGTATTGCAGTTGGTGCAACTGCGGGCATTGTTTACTTGCGATCTGAATACCCACACGCGATTGCAACACTGCAGAAAGCAATTGATATCGCCCGTGCCAGTGATTGGCTGGGTAGCCGAGTTCTTGGAACAACACATTCATTTGAGATTCAAATTCGTGTTGGCGCGGGTTCTTATGTATGTGGTGAAGAAACGGCGATGCTTGAAAGCATTGAGGGCAAGCGGGGTGTAGTGCGCGCTAAACCACCGCTACCTGCAATCGAAGGTTTATTTGGTCAGCCAACGGTTATCAACAACGTACTGACGCTATCAACAGTGCCGATGATTCTGGCTCAAGGTGCACACGCCTACAAAGCCCGTGGAGTTGGACGATCTCTTGGTACTCAAGTCTTTCAATTAGCGGGCAATATCGCGCGAGGTGGCATCGTTGAAAAAGCATTTGGTATCACACTCGATGAGTTAGTGAACACCTATGGTGCTGGCACATTAACTGGTCGTCCGCTGCGCGCAGTACAAATCGGTGGTCCATTAGGCGCTTATTTTTCAACTGCACAGTTTGAAACTTCGATGGATTACGAATCACTTATCGCAGCCGGCGGAATGCTAGGGCACGGCGGTGTTGTTGTCTTTGATGAGAGCGTTGATTTAGCGGTACAAGCAAAGTTTGCAATGGAGTTCTGCGCAATCGAATCCTGCGGTAAATGCACCCCCTGCCGCGTCGGTTCAACGCGTGGCGCCGAAACGATCGATCTAATCATTCAAGGCGTGCGGGTCGATGAAAATAAGAAGTTACTTCTCGATCTTTGCGAGGTAATGACCGATGGATCCCTGTGTGCTATGGGCGGTTTAACCCCAATGCCAGTAAAGAGTGCAATGATTAACTTCCCAGCCGACTTTACGGGAGCAGCAAGATGACGATGATCTTTGAGCCAGATTTCGGTACACCTGCTAGCCACAAACTAGATCAGGTAAACCTTGAGATCGATGGTCGCGCAATCACTGTTGCTGCCGATACATCGATCATGCGTGCAGCTCTGGTAGCCGGTATCTATATTCCAAAACTATGTTCTACCGATTCATTAAAGGCCTTTGGTTCATGTCGCTTATGCGTTATCCAGGTCGATGGACGTAACGGCACACCATCCTCGTGCACAACTCCCGTAGCCGAAGGCATGAAGGTTTCTACGCAATCCGAAAAACTCAATCGCATCCGCAGAGGTGTCATGGAGTTATACCTATCGGATCACCCAGCAGAGTGCGCAACAGGGGATGAGTGCGAAGTTCATGGTATTGCCAAGAAGCTTGGTATCACGACAAGCAGATATTCAAAGGGCGAAACTCATCTAGATCTAAAGAAAGATGAGAGTAATCCATACTTTACATTTGACTCCACCGAGTGCATCGTCTGCAACCGTTGTGTGCGTGCCTGTGATGAAGTTCAGGGCACCTTTGCATTAACGATTGAGAACCGCGGCTTCGAGGCGCGCGTTTCATCTTCGGGCACATCTTTTATCGAAAGTGAGTGTGTTTCGTGCGGTGCATGTGTGCAGGCCTGCCCAACTGGGGCCTTGACTGAAAAAACCTTGCTAACAATCGGTGCACCGACATCATCGGTTATTACAACATGTGCATACTGTGGTGTTGGCTGTTCATTTAAGGCCGAGATGCGCGGTGACCAAGTTGTGCGCATGGTTCCACTTAAAGCTGGTGGCGCTAATGAGGGCCACGCTTGCGTTAAGGGCCGCTTCGCCTATGGCTATGCAACCCATACAGATCGCATTACAAAACCTTTGATTCGCAATAAAATTACCGATCCATGGCAGGAAGTTTCATGGGCAGAGGCGATCTCATTTGCAGCTGCAGGGTTGAAGAAGATACAGAGCGAAAGCGGTATCAATGCAATCGGTGGAATCACATCATCGCGCTGTACCAATGAAGAGGTCTTCGTTGTTCAGAAGATGGTCCGTGCCGCCTTTGGAAATAACAACGTCGATACCTGCGCCCGCGTATGCCACTCGCCAACTGGATATGGCTTAGGTCAGACCTTTGGTACATCGGCCGGTACTCAGGACTTTGAATCTGTCGAGCACAGCGATGTCATCATGTTAATCGGCGCCAACCCAACATCGGCCCACCCTGTATTTGCATCACGCATGAAGAAAACGATACGAAAAGGCGCCAAGTTAATAATTGTCGATCCCCGTGTTATTGCACTTGTTCGCACACCAGGTGTTGTCGCTGCCCATCATTTACAGTTAATGCCAGGCACAAATGTTGCCGTTATCAATGCCTTAGCGCATGTGATTGCCACTGATAATTTGATCAAACGTGAGTTTGTAGAAGAGCGCTGTGATGCTCAGTCATTTAAAGAGTGGGAAGCATTTATATCCTTACCTGAAAATTCTCCTGAGGCACTAGAGGCATCATCGCGTGTACCGGCTGCGCAGATCCGTGCAGCGGCCCATTTGTTTGCTAATGCTAAAAACGGCTCGATTTATTATGGCCTTGGCGTGACCGAGCACAGTCAAGGTTCAACGATGGTTATGGGTATTGCAAACCTTGCTATGGCAACTGGAAACATTGGTCGCAAGGGCGTTGGTGTTAACCCACTACGCGGGCAGAACAATGTGCAGGGCTCCTGCGATATGGGCTCTTTTCCACACGAGCTTTCTGGCTACCGTCATATTTCAAATCCCGATACACGAAAGATTTTTAACGATGCCTGGGGCATAGAACTTCAAGCAGAGCCAGGTATGCGCATTCCTAATATGTTTGACTCTGCGATTGTAGGTGAGTATCGCGGACTCTTTGTACAAGGTGAAGACATTGCACATTCTGATCCCAATACATCGCATGTGCATGCAGCCTTACGGGCAATGGATATGGTCATTGTTCAGGATTTATTCTTGAATGAGACATCGAAGTTTGCACATGTCTTTTTGCCAGGTACATCCTTTTTAGAAAAAGATGGCACATTCACAAATGCTGAGCGCCGAATCAATCGAGTTCGTCCTGTTATGAAATCAAAAATAGGCAAGAGCGAGTTTGACGTTGCCTGTGATTTAGCAACTGCTATGGGCTATCCGATGTCATATGAAAACGGAGCGGCGATCATGGATGAAATCGCTGCAACAACACCGACCTTTGCAGGTGTCTCATTTGCTAGGCTCGATGAGCTCGGCAGTATTCAATGGCCATGCAATGAGGCCAACCCAGCCGGTACGCCAACGATGCACATCGATCACTTCGTGCGTGGTGAGGGCCAGTTCATGAAGACCCCTTACGTGCCAACCGATGAAAAGGCCACACGCAAATTCCCGTTGCTGCTCACTACTGGCCGCGTATTGAGTCAGTACAACGTGGGGGCTCAAACCCGACGCACTGAAAATAACATCTGGCACAGCGAAGATATTTTGGATCTACACGAATCCGATGCACAACTGCGTGGAATCGCCGATGGCTCGTGGGTCAAACTCTCTAGTCGCGTTGGTGAGACGATTATGAAGGCCCGCATTACCGATGAGGTTCCAGCCGGTGTTGTTTATACAACATTCCATTTTCCTGAAAGTGGTGCCAACGTCATCACCACCGATTTTTCAGATTGGGCCACTAACTGTCCCGAATATAAAGTTACAGCCGTTGAGATCGCTCCAAGTAGTAAAGGCCCAGGTGCGATGATTGCCACACATATCGGTGGAGATCCGCAGTTAGATTCCATTATTCGCATGGCCAATCAGATTGCCGCCAATTTTCCATCCGGTGATGCCCCTGAAATTAACATTGCTCACCATATTGTGCAGTTCTGGACTCCGACCATGATTGAACGTCTGCGCAGTGATGTAAAGAGATCCGAGCTTTCACCTAGCGTATTGAAGGCGATAGATATCTTGTTAGTGAGAAATTAACTCCAAAACCTGGGCCGTTAAACCTGCATAGCCGGCCGATTGAATCTCTAAGGGCAGTCCAATCTCTCTCGCGGCATCGATAGCGGTTTGCTCTAGCTCGGGAGTACGGACCTGGGCTAACCAGATAACGCGGGTGTAGTTCTTAAAGTAATCATCGCGAAGATGCGGATACTTATCTAAACCAAGTTCGACAATAACGCTGCGATGAAAAGATTTCACTAGAAAATCAGTTAAAAAATAGGTGCCGGCATCTTCGGCCATGATTCGCTCGATCTGGGCAGCACCAGCAAAGATGTCATAACAGTGATTACCACGTAGACGTTTTACGTTGTGGCGCTCAATCACAATATCTAAGGCGCCGTAGGTACCGCAGTCGGCATAGGCAACGGCGCATGCGCTGTGTTTATCCTTGATCTCTAGCAGCAGCGCATCGACCTCACCAGCGATTTTTTCTGGCCGGTTATGCAGTAAAGGTGGAAGGGGATAGATAGTTATATCTAGTGAGTTTTCAGCTACTATCTCACTGATATGTGTGGCCAGTGCTCCGCAGGCCACGATGCCGATACTCATACTGGGAAAGCTAAACGATCTACGAACTTGTCGTTGAAATCTGCGCGATCTGAGAGTTCAACGTAATCAATCTCTTCTAATAACGCGGCTGCACCATGGCGCTCTTGAGCAGATAGTAAGACCATCTTTGCACCTTCCCCGGCAACGTTACCTGCCGATAAAATGCGCATCACTGAAAGCTTAGGCACTAGTCCGATTTTGATCGCCGATGCGGGGGATAGGTAGGAACCAAAAGAGCCAGCCAACAGAACCTGTTGAATCTCAGACTCTGCAACTCCAAACTCCTCAAGCAGTAGCGCCCAACCAGTTGCGATTGCCGCCTTTGCAAATTGAAGTTCGCGAACATCGCGCTGGGTTAAAAAGACACAGTCAGAGAGATCTCCAATCTCTTTGCTCCATGTAAGGACGAATACCCGCTCGCCTTCACGCTCTAATAAACGATCGGCCAAGGTAGGTGCAACTTGCGTAGCGATCTCATCGCTTACGAATCGACCAGAGTGATCGAGTAAGCCAACACCGACAAGAGATGCGCAGGCATCGACTAGACCGGATCCACAGATTCCAATGGCAGGTGCATCATCGATAGTGCCAATAATTAACTGGCCATCGGTAATTTTGATAGTTTCAATCGCACCCGAGGCGGCACGAACACCGCATTTGATACTTGCCGCCTCAAAGGCAGGTCCTGCCGGAGCCGCCGTTGCCAAAATCTTTTCGCCATCGCCTAAAACAATTTCGCAGTTTGTTCCAACATCGATAAACAAACGCAGACGCTTATCGCGATCCATCCCCGATGCCAGTGCACCAGCGATAATGTCGCCGCCGACGTAGGCACCTAACGATGGCAAGATAACGGCCTTTGCCCGTGGGTGGATAGCGACTCCAATATCAACTGCATCAACATCGGGAAAATCAGCTGCAGCCATAATAAATGGAGCAACGCCTAGAGGTTCTGGGCCAATGCCAAGAAGCAGTTGGTTCATCGTTGCATTGCCGGCGATTGCGATCTCATAGACGTGAAGTGGATCTACGCCAGCCTCGGCGCAGACCTCTTGAGTTAGCTGATTGAGCGTCTCTTGTGCCAATAAAGAGAGTTTTTCAAGAGCGGCAGGATCGAGCATCGTTGCACTTATTCGGGTAATAACATCGGCGCCAAATGGCTGTTGTTTATTGAGAATCGATTTAACAGCTAAAGGTGTACCGGTATTTAAATCAAGCAGGGTTGCAACAACGGTTGTTGTACCTAAGTCATAGGCGATGCCGTAGCGAAATGCAGTCGTATCGCCGGGTTCGATGTCGATGAAATCTTGATCAACAAAGACTGCTGTGACTTTAAAGTTTGATGCACGCATGACGCTGGGGATATTGCGCATGGCAGCAAGGGATGCCGTGCCCTCGATATCATCGATGGCATCGAACAAACGCACAATATCGGTGCGCTGATCATGCAAGGTTGGCTCTTCAAGCTCGACGTAACGCTTTTGAACTGCAGGACGCAAAATAACTTGACGACCAACACCCACAGTTGCAGCTTTAGGGCGTGTTGTGAGTGGGGGAACATCGATAGAGATATCAGTACTGGTTCGCACTAAACACGCTAAACGCCAGCCCTGTTTAATCTCAGTTTCGGTGAAGGCCCGAAAATCTAACTTCGAAGGCTCAACATCTCCATCGGTAATTTTGACGCGGCATTTCTTGCATGTTCCATACCCACCACAGGTTGAATCAATGGCAATACCGTTCCAGGATGCTGCATCAAATGCACTGACACCAGTTGGTACGGTAATAGTTTTTTCAGATGCAACAGAGTTATTTTTTTCAAGGGATCTAAAGGCGAGCTTGACTCGACCAGTGCCATCGTGATGGGGCACAAGAGATGGGTCGAGCTCTTTTTTACTAATAGTTATGCACCATCTCCCGCTGCCGCCTTGGCCGCCTCCATCGCTCTAAAGCGCGTTATCCAGTTACTTCCCCATGGATCTAAACCAAGAAGTAAGTCGGCAGCGCGCACAGATTCAACGATCATCGGAGTTCGCGCATCCATAACTGCAGAGGTCAGGCCATGTGACATCGCTGTAGGTAAGAATGCAGCGTTGAGTGCATGACGATAAGGAAGTCCGAATGAGATATTGGATGCACCAAGGGTCATATTTAGCCCCCACTTTTCCCGGATTAAATAGATTGTCTCCAGCGTAATTTTTACAGCCTCTGGATCGGCGCCTACCGTCATGGCTAGTGGATCGATTACTAAATCCTCGAGTGGGATACCGTGTTTTTCAACGGCGCGTACGATTTTTTCTGTAATAACCATGCGCTCTGCAGCCGTTGCCGGGATTCCAGTCTCGTCATTTGGTAGTGCGATAATCGCTGCTCCATGTTTTTTGATTAAAGGAAGGACGAGCTCCATTCGCTCGTCCTCGCCGGTCACACTATTTACAAGGGCCTTACCTTGGTAAGTCTCAAGGCCGGCCTGCAAGGCTTCGATGATTGATGAGTCAATACAAATAGGCGTGTCAGTAATTGATTGAATCAAAGTGATTGCTTTAGCCAACAATGCTGGTTCATCCGTTAGTGGAACTCCCATGTTGACATCGAGAACGTTGGCGCCACCTGCAATCTGGTCGGCGACATCTTTTTCAATCGCCGATAGATCACCTCCGCGAAGTTGGAGTTGAAACTTCTTGCGGCCCGTAGGATTAATACGCTCACCGATAATACAAAAGGGTTGATCGTGGCCGATTGTTACTGTTTGACCAGGTGAAGTAAGAACTGTATGCATCGTGTGCTCCTATTTTTTCGGTCTTTTGCCTAGGTCGGTCATAAAAGTATTAAGCGAATCGTCATGTCGAAAATCCGTCACATGAAGACCACGAACTCCGGGGAGGGTGAGCGCATGCTGTGCCAGCTCAAGAGTTAACTTATAGACCTCAACACTGGGATCACTGGCGTTTTGTACTCTAGCCAAAGTACTGGCCGGAACATCGATGCCGTGAATCTTATCATTCATGAAGTTCAAACCTCTGGCACCTTTGACTAAAACCACCGTTGGAATCAGTTTTAAATCAGGTATGACCTTGGCCACACCTTTACAGAAGACCTCAAGACGGTCGGGGTGGTAGCAAATCTGTAGTTGCAAGAACTTAGCCCCTGCCCTGTATTTCTTTAATGCGCGTTGGATCCTGTAATCAAATGGGGGAGCGGCGGCGTTTTCAACGGCGCCGATATAGAAATCAGGGGCTGGGTCTATTTTTCTGCCTGATAGATAAGCACCAGTTGTCATAATTCGAGCGATGTTGATGGCCTGTGCGCTATCGATGTCAAAGACCCTGCGGGCCTCAGGCTCATCTCCTGCCGTGACATCATCGCCGGTCAGTAGAGAGATATTTGTTATGCCATGCAAGGCCGCACCCATCATGTCGGATTGAATTGCAAGGCGGTTTTTATCACGACAGACAATCTGCATAATCGGTTCAAGTCCATGCATCTTGATGGCAATTGCTGTAGCTGTATTAGATGTATGTGCATGGGCAGCTGGATTATCGGTTGCATTAACGGCATCAAACCAAGGCGCTAGACGCGCGACATTCTTTTCAACCGATGCCATGCCGCCACCATCAACGGATGAGAGTTCGGCGGTAAAAACGACATCGCTAGTATTTTCTAATTTTTCACGCAGCGCTGACATTAGTGACCACTATCTGGTACTGACCAACCGGCAGGTGTCTGTTGATCGCGTTTGGTCACTAAGTTAATCCACGATGATGTGCCTTGTAGCTGCATATCGACGGGTGGACGGAGCTCGTTGTAATGCTCTTTCCAAACTTTAGGAAGTGGCAGCGAAACGGTGCGATCATATGCTTTAACCCAGATGCACTGCATATCTGGTATTACTTCGCAGTTTCCATTTTC
>SHVG01000030.1 GCA_009691145.1 Candidatus Planktophila sp.
TACTTGATAGTCACATCCATACTTTGTACATAACATTTCATTCAGATTCTCTAATAATAGTTATGGCAGCATCCATGCCTTCACAGTACGCCTAATTACTAACTAATCAAGGATTAATCCCTAACTATGCCTAAATGATCTTCCATACTTGAACAAGACCCCATTTTATGTCCTAGTGGTACTTGTAAGAGATTATTGCTAAGTCAATAGAGACCACATTGGGTTTTCACTGCGATCCCAGTACGGTCCACTTAGAAAGCTATTGCCCTAAAATCTTGAACACTCAACTCATAGATCTCTTCTGGCCCATCTATTTCATCTAATTGCTGGCCTACGTGAGCAAAACCAAATTTCTTTATTAACACAATCGAAGCGAGATTATCAGCTGAAACTGTGTAACGCAGAGTTCTAACTTCTGGGAAAGTACAGGCCCAACGCCACATCCCTAGGAGAGCTTCATACCCAAAACCGTGGCTCTGGAACTGCGATGATATTGCGAGCCCAATCTCGATCATCCCAGCTTCATCAGGGGCTCGATGAAAACTTGTACTACCGATGATTTCACGAGAGTCCTTGCGTACTATCCAGCGGACGAACCATTTATTTACCGCTGGATTAGTTTTTATTTGCGGGACACGCCATGCCAGTGGCCCGGAATCATCCATGAGATGTCGATATGGGTTGCTGAAATTTTTCCCCTCATAAATCCAATCCGCTTCTGGCTCTTCAAAGAGGGAAACCATCTCTTGGCCCGTTAAGTGATGAAGTTCGAGACGAGAGGTCTCTATGACAGATTCCCTATTCATTGCAACACTCAAACTATGCCTCCGTCTTTCTAAGTTCAAGGCCTGGCTTCTCTATCAAAAACATTACCCCCCAATATGCAGTAAATGCCACGAAGATTCCACCATACATATCAACAAGAAAATGTTGATGGAGAAAAACTGTCGCCGGTAGAATCAGCAGGAACCACAACATCAAAATCCATGAAGTCTTAGGCGCTAAATGGCGTAGTCGCCATAGTGCAATAATTGAAATGACAGACCAGGTCACATGATTAGATGGAAAACCATTGAGCGGTTGGTCATTTCCGTAGATGATGTGAACAAGTACCCAATCAAAAGGTGAATTACCTGGTACTGCAGTTCTGGGGACTTGTGTTTGAAAGAGAGCATATGCAACATCAAGTGCCAGCTGGCCGGTGATGATTGCCAAACCATTGACTAAGAATGCTCTAAATCCACCAATCTTAAGTGAGAGCAAAGGGACGATGAGCGCTGCCAAAATGTGAAAGCTCAAATATGGAACTACAAAGATGGAAACAATTGGAATTTTTGCATCCAACCAACCTTTCATGATCAACGGCTCATATGAATAGGTAGCTTTATTGAAGATTTCATAGGTTACAAATGCCAGGACAATACCCGCAAAAACGCAGACAACTCCGATTCTCTCTCGGGCGGTTAATTGTGATTTCATTCTGGAGTCCTTCTACTTCATTATCAAATCAAAAACCATACCCAACAGTACGACTCATCCTGCTAATTGCCCTATTCCACACTATAGAAACAAAGAAGGTGGGTGGCTGCATAGTGTTATTGACCGAGTTCGCAAGGCGACATACCCTATACGGATGCCCTCGCTCGCAGAGATCAACGCTTTGGATAGTGTAAAGGCGCACTCACTTTTTAAGCGCTGCACTATCGCAGCTGCGTACTGTGACGCTCTCGTGAACGCCAGACCCTACTCAGCTGTTGAAGATTTGAATCGAGCATCTGATCAAGCGACTTCCAACCTAGATTCGGCATCTTTATTGATTGCTTTTTCGGGACACCCACGCATCGGTGAGCGCAAAGGGCATTCAACGTGGTCATCTACTGAACAGTCAGGCCTATCTGCTGCTGATGTTAAAACTCTTGAAGAGCTTGCCGCTGCCAATCGTGCATATGAGAGCAAATTTGATCACGTCTTTCTCATCTGTGCTACAGGAAAAACTGGCGCAGAGATGCTCAAGGAGTGTAATCGGCGAAGCAACAACTCCCCTGAGGTTGAGATTCAAGAGGCTCGCGAGCAGTTGCGCTTAATAAATAGAATTCGAATTCACAAACTTTTGGAGGAAGTATGAACGCTCTCTCAACACATATCCTAGATACGAGCAACGGACTGCCAGCAGCGGGGGTAAAGGTTACATATCGTGCAGATGGAGCCATAATTGCTAGCGCAGTCACGAATTCCGATGGACGGATTCTAGATCTACTCAACGGCACAGTGTTAACTGCCGGCAATCACACGCTCACCTTTGCAGTTGGTCCTTACTTCTTGGCACAAAAGCAGGAGAGTTTTTTTAACGATATTAATGTCGATTTCGTCGTAATTGATGTCAATCGTAACTACCATGTTCCCTTGTTGCTCAGTCCATTTAGTTTTACGACATACCGAGGGAGCTAAATGTGAAAATCCAACTCGGCGAAAACCGCTACGGCAAAGCTGAAAACCGCGTAGTTAGAATCACTCGCAAACAAGGCACTCACCACATCTTGGATTTGAATGTCTCTGTGCAGTTAAGTGGTGACTTCGATGACACTCACCTAAATGGCTCTAACGCAAAGGTATTACCGACGGATACGCAAAAAAATACGGTCTTTGCCTTTGCCCAAAAATTTCCAGCGATGGAGCCTGAGGCATTCGGATTAACTTTATGCGAACATTTTTTGGATAGTCAGAGCCATGTAACGCGGGCTGAAGTCCGACTTGAGCAGTACGTATGGGATCGCATTTTAGTTGATGGCAAACCTCATCCCCGAGCTTTTCAAAAAAACACGACCCTTACCCGCACTGCACGCGTTGTAGTGGATCGCACCCCCAATGGATCTAAAGAGGCATTTGTGAGCAGTGGGGTCGAAGATTTAGTAATCCTTAAGACCAGCGATAGTGAATTCACCGGTTTCATTAAAGATCACTACACAACTCTGCCAGAGGCAACGGACCGAATCATGGCGACCCAAGTAACAGCCAAATGGCGCCATGATAGTCACGACGTGCAATCTCTAAAGAAGAAGGATTTCGCAAAGAGTTTCACCGTTGCTACAGAGAGGATGCTCGCAACATTTGCCAAGCATTACAGTCTCTCACTCCAACAAACACTCTTTGAAATGGGTAAAGAGATGATTACGCAGCAGCCAGATATCTGTTCAGTTCGTATGAGCCTTCCTAACAAGCACCACTTCCTTGTCGATCTTTCGCCATTTGGACAAGAGAATAAGAATGAAGTTTTCATCGCCGCCGACCGTCCGTATGGTTTGATTGAGGCCGTGGTCAATCGTGACGATGCACCGGATGCCGGATTCATCTGGCCGGCTTGGTAGGAGATATACATACATGGATTTCTTCAGACCTACATCACTAGCTGATGCCCTGAAACTTAAATCGGCGCATCCATTGGCACTGTGTATTAACGGTGGCACCGATGTAATGGTTGAATTAAATTTTGATCGCAAACGCCCCGAAACTCTTCTCGATTTGAGCGCTGTCACAGAGCTGAATCAGTGGAGTGAAGCGGGTGATTCAATAGTTCTAGGTGCAGGTGTTACCTACTCTCGCATTCAAACTGAGTTGCACGCACAACTTCCAGGATTGGCAATGGCATCTAGAACCGTTGGCTCACTGCAGATTAGAAACCGCGGCGGAGTTGGTGGCAATTTAGGTTCTGCCTCCCCAGCAGGTGATGCTCACCCTGCCTTACTTGCAACTGGCGCTACGGTGAATGTTTCCAGTGTTAGGGGAGGCCGTTCGATAGATATTCATGAGTACTTTATCGCTCCAAAAAAGAGCGCATTGGATCCTGATGAGATTATTATAAGCATCACGATTCCAAAGGCTCGCGGTGGTCAGCAGTACTCGAAAATTGGAACACGTAATGCAATGGTGATCGCCGTATGCTCATTTGGGTTAGCGATAGATCTACAAACAAGAAAGGTTGGAACTGGTATTGGTTCAGCCGGGCCGACGCCACTTCGCGCAGTTGAGGCCGAAGCCTTCGCGGCCTCTCATTTAGATTGGGAGAAAGGGGCTGCTCTTGCCCCCGAACTTCTTGCAGAGTTTGGCGCACTTGTCTCTGCCGCCTCTCGCCCAATAGATGATATTCGCGGGACTGCCGCTTATCGCCGCCATACGCTCTCAGTTATTGCAGCTCGTTCACTTAAATGGGCATGGACATCTACTAATGAATTTAGGAGTACGTAATGCGACTAACCTGCACAGTCAATGGAAAAACTGAAGTGATCGATGATATTTGGCCAGGAGAAAGTCTGCTCTATGTACTACGCGAGCGAATGGGACTACCGGGGGCGAAGAACGCATGTGAGCAGGGTGAATGCGGTTCATGCTCTGTCCACATTGATGGGGTACTTGTCTGCGCATGTCTAGTTGCCGCCGGCCAAGTTGAAGGGGCACAGATACAAACAGTTGAGGGTTTAGCTGGGGCTACCGAACTGCATCCAGTTCAACAGGCCTATCTTGATGCCGGTGCGGTGCAATGTGGTTTTTGCACTCCAGGGTTAATTGTCGCGACCGTTG
This sequence comes from Candidatus Planktophila sp., assembly GCA_009691145.1. Taxonomy (GTDB): domain Bacteria; phylum Actinomycetota; class Actinomycetes; order Nanopelagicales; family Nanopelagicaceae; genus Planktophila. The sequence goes on from SHVG01000030.1 coordinate 4,576, forward strand.
ATTTACTCGATAAGAACTCCGACCCCACCGATAATGAGATTCGAGAAGCCTTAGCTGGCAATCTCTGTCGCTGCACGGGCTATGCCAAGATTTTAGATGCCGTTCGACTCGCTGCTGCGCGCTTAGAAAAAACCGGTAAAGCGTGAGTCAGACGCTGATCCAGGGTGCCTACGTTGCAACTCTCGACTCCAATGATCGCGAAATAAGCGATGGGTGGGTGGCAATCAACGGCAAACGCATCGTTGGAATTGGTCAATCTACAGTTCCAGATGAATTCGCTGGCTTTGATCGCATCGACGGTACGGGCTCATTATTGACCCCCGGCTTCGTAAATACTCACCATCATCTTTATCAGTGGGCAACACGTGGAATTGCAACTGAATCCACACTTTTTGAATGGTTAGTAACTTTGTACCCCATTTGGGGTCACTTAGATGCTGAAGTGACTTTCGGTGCGGCCCAAGGCGCACTTGCCTCACTCTTGCTTTCTGGATGCACATATACAACCGATCATCACTATGTATTCCCCGCAGAAGGCGGAGATTGTTTAGCCGCCGAGATACACGCTGCACAGCGCCTAGGAATTCGCTTTCATCCAACACGCGGTTCAATGGATTTAGGTCAATCACAAGGTGGATTGCCGCCCGATAATGTCGTGGAGGATCGTGATCAGATTTTAATTGCAACGCAAGATGCTATCCGACGTTTCCACGACCCAGCAGATGATGCGATGGTAAAGATTGCTGTTGCACCATGCTCGCCTTTTAGTGTTACGGGTGAGTTAATGAAAGAGGCAGCCCAGCTTGCCCGTCGTGAAAATGTGCGACTTCATACTCACTTAGCTGAAACGATTGATGAAGAGGATTTCTGTCGGGAAAAGTTTGGTTGTTCACCCACTGATTATGTTGAGTCTCTTGGTTGGCTCGGCCCTGATGTATGGATGGCGCATGCAATTCATTTAGATGACTCGGCAATTTCCAGATTTGGCAAAACTGGCACCGGTGTGGCGCATTGCCCATCCTCAAATGCACGCTTAGGTGCTGGAATTGCACGTGTGCAGGATTTAGTGCGTGCAGGTGCACCTGTTGGTCTTGGCGTTGATGGCGCAGCAAGTAATGAAAATGGCGAACTGTTAACTGAAGTTCGTTCTGCCGCCCTGTGGGCGCGCTTAAAGGATGGAGCGACTGCAATGAGTGCACGCCAATCACTGGCTTTGGCTACTCGCGGAGGTGCTCGTGTCTTGGGCCGTGACAAAGAACTCGGAACAATCGAAGTTGGCAAGTTGGCCGATTTAGTGTTGTGGAAGCTCGACGACATCGGACACATAGACATTGTCGATCCAATTGCAGCGTTAGTTCTTGGGCCTAAAGCCGAAGTTAAAGCTTTATTAGTAAATGGTGAAGTTCGAGTTCGAAATGGATTAATCACATCAATCTCTCACGATGAGATTGCTCAGCAAGCTGTGCATGCAAGCAAACGCTTATTAACTACCGCCAAGAAGGCAGGATGACATGAGTAACTCAACTCTTCCAACCAAACAGCGCGATCACATCTCCACACCAGTTAGTGCTGGACTCGGGGAAAGCGTCGCGCGGCCAGATGGCACTCTTAAAGTCACGGGCGACTTCGCATTTTCCAGTGATCTATGGGCCGAGGGCATGTTGTGGGCATCAACTTTGCGCTCTCCCCACCCTCATGCGCGGATTAAATCAATCAATATCGCTCCGGCATTAAAGATCAACGGAGTATCGGCAGTTCTCACCCACGATGATGTTCCTGGTGCAAAGTTATATGGCCTGGAAATTATCGATCAACCCGTTCTAGCCTTCGACACCATCCGTTTTCATGGCGAGGCAATCGCCATCGTTGCCGCCGATCATCCGGAGACTGCCAAACGTGCAGCACAGGCCATCATTGTTGAATATGAGATTTTAGAGCCCGTCATCGATCCCGATTTTGCAATCAGCGGCAAAGCTCCGGTCATTCACACCGGTGGAAACATTACCCGCCATGTTCCTATTCTCTTTGGCCCACAAGATTTAACGGCAGATGTCGTTGTTAAGGGTGAATACGAAGTTGGAATGCAAGATCAAGCCCCTCTTGGCCCTGAATCAGGTCTTGCCATCCCTGCCGAAGATGGCGGCATTGATTTGTATTTATCCACCCAGTGGCTCCATGTTGATCGCGGACAGCTCGCAACGGTGTTGGGGTTGCCTCCTGAGAAAGTGCGCCTAACTCTTGCAGGTGTTGGTGGGGCCTTCGGCGCTCGTGAAGATTTATCGATGCAGGCCCATGTCTCACTTCTTGCAATGAGAACGGGTAAGCCCGTCAAGATTGTTTACTCTCGCGAAGAATCATTCTTCGGACATGTGCACCGCCACCCAGGAAAACTTCGCTATGAGCATGGCGTTACTAAAGAGGGAAAGCTTGTCTACGTTAAAGCCACTATTGTTTTAGATGGTGGCGCCTATGCCTCCTCCTCCCCTGCCGTTTGTGCCAATGCTGCATGTTTTGCCGTTGGGCCATACGAAGTTGAAAGTGCGACTATAAATTCATACGTTGCCTATACAAATAATCCACCGTGCGGTGCAATGCGCGGTTTCGGTGCGGTGCAGACTGCTTTTGCCTACGAGTCACAAATGGACAAGATCGCAGAGGTTCTTGGGATGGATCCCATCGATCTTCGTTTGAAAAACGCCATGTCAAGAAACTCCCTTATGCCAACGGGTCAACCTATTGATTCGGCCGCCCCCGTTGCAGAGATTTTAGAGAAGCTACGCGCGATGCCTCTGCCACCATTGACTTCGACCACTGAAGGTTTTGACATCATCGAACTTCCTGGTGGGGCTAGCAATGCCACCCATGGCGAAGGTGTGCGCAGAGGCATTGGTTATGCCCTAGGAGTTAAAAACGTTGGTTTCTCTGAGGGCTTTGATGACTACTCAACTGCCAAAGTATCACTACAGATTATCAATGGTGAACCCGTTGTCGAAGTTCACACTGCCGCTGCCGAAGTTGGACAAGGTTTAGTAACTCTCAAAGGTCAGATCGCCAGGACGGAGTTGGGTGTCCAACGCGTAGTCGTGCATGTTAGTGACACTCAAGTTGGAAGTGCTGGTTCAACTAGTGCATCCCGTCAGTCCTACGTAACAGGTGGCGCCGTAATGACGGCTTGTAAGGCCGTTCGTGATGAGATCCTACTTTTTGCAATGGAGAAGCTCGGTCACTTGCATCCACATCTTTTACATTTTCGAGCAACTTATCTCTTGGTCGATGGCGAAATCCGTGATGGCAATGGCACTCTTGTCTCTTCACTTGCAGATCTCGTGCAAGATCGAATCTTTGAGTGCACCCGCGAGTATCGACACCGTCCGACTACGCCTATCGATCCCATCACTGGTCAGGGCCTGCCACATACGCAGTTTGCATTTGCCGGTCACCGCGCCGTTGTAGATGTTGATATTGAAACAGGTTTAGTGAAAGTGATTGAAATGGCCACTGTGCAAGATGTTGGTAAAGCTCTCAATCCCCAAGCTATCGAGGGACAAATAGAAGGCGGAACTGCACAGGGCTTAGGTCTTGCAATCCTGGAAGAGATTCAAGTAGTCAATGGAAAAGTAAAGAATCCATCTTTTACTGATTACTTAATACCGACAGTTCTAGATATGCCCCCGGTTCGTTCAATTATTTTGGAGTACGCCGATGAGCATGCCCCCTATGGCTTACGCGGAGTGGGTGAAGCTCCGACGATTTCAAGTACTCCAGCAATAGTTTCGGCGATTCGTGCGGCTACTGGGTTGGCATTAACGCGAGTTCCAGTTAGACCTGAACACATCACGTCAACTATGTAGGCAGGTTTACTTTCTCAGATCCTCGATGAAAGTCAGCGAATTCTGAAAGATCAACTCTTGATCATAATCAAGGGTTGCTACGTGATAGCTATTGACTAGTTCAATGCGCGATTTATTGCTTGACCCCAACCCCGCCATAATGATTTCAGTATTTGATACCGGCAAGGTGTGGTCCTCGACACTATGAAATAGTTGCACGGGAATTGTAACTTTACCGAGATTTTTCCGGACAATCTTTAACATCAGTAGCAGTTGATATAGGCCAATCATTGGATTTACATCATAACCATGCTCGGTAATACCCGGGCGTTTAATGTCATTGCCTACACTCGTTCGCATTTTTTGAAAGCGCGAAATCAGATAGCAAATAGGTGCAGAAACATATGGGATATGGATCATTGGGTTCACCAAGATAATTCCACTCAGCCGAGCGTTATTCTCTTCGGCGATATACAACGTGGTCCCTCCACCCATTGACAGGCCACAAATAAAAACTTGATCACAGACCCTAAACAACTCTTCGAGTTCGCTCTGTACTTTTGCTGGCCACTCTTGCCATTTAACTCTATTTAAATCCTCTGGCTTAGTTCCATGGCCTGGCAAAAGTGGAATTCGCACTGTGTAGCCTTTTGATAAAAGGAACTCTCCCCATGGGCGCATCGATGGCGGAGTACCAGTAAATCCGTGAACTAATAAAACTCCAATGCGTGCATTCTTACCACTTCCAGATGCCGACCAATCTTGCATACATCCAGCGGGTGCGGTTTCAACGGCCATAAGGGGAAGGTTACGACAAAGACTGTGAAAGTTGTGCCCACCGCGCTAGCAATTGAGTGGCCGCTCCTGAATCAATTGCAGCGACAGCTTGTTCCACACCTATGGTGATTGGATGGTACAAATCTAAACCGCTATCGAGAGTTGCTACGTGAACTTTAGATAGCTGCGCTGAAATAAGAAAAGTAATTAAGCAGAAATAAGCTTTGTACCGCGCAGTAATTTCGCCGCACTATGTGCCAGAGTAAATGGATCGATTGGATGAACAACCGATGCCTCTGCCATTGACCAGGCTGCAAGCCATGAATCCTGCACCCGTCCAGTAATAACCAAGACTGGCGGGCAGTTAAATACCTCATCTTTTAGCTGGCGAGCGATTCCCAGACCACCCTCTGGGGTTGATTCGCCATCGAGGATGAACAAATCCACTAAAGAGCCTGCATCAACATAGGTGCGAAGGGCGGGGCCCGTAGCAAACTCATGAACAATGTGCTCTGGGAGATCGGCCGCTGTTCGGCCTCCAAGGGCTGCAATGATTGTGGCCCGCACCGATGAATCATCGGAGTAGATAACTATCTGCTTCTTCTGCATCTGCTGGCTCATGTGAGTGATTCTATCTCCACATTAGCGCCCTAACCAAAGTTCTGATCGCCTTAAAAAGAGTGACCTGTTTCATGTCGAAAGAGAGCTAAACCCAGCTCTGACGGCGCTCTGCTGCAGGACAGAGCTCATGTTTTAGGGGATAATCGCCTTATGTCTAGCGCAACAGTATCGGCCCACTACAAAATAACACGACCTAACGCCGTAGCCGTTGGCACCATCGTCTGGCTCTCCAGCGAGTTGATGTTCTTTGCCGCACTCTTTGCCATCTACTTCACTACACGCGGAGTACAAGGTCCAGCGATTTGGCTAGAGTCAAACCATCTGCTCAACATCCCATTTGCCGCCCTCAATACAACGGTTCTCGTTCTCTCATCTGTCACCTGTCAATTTGGTGTCTTTGCAGCAGAGCGTTTCCAGAACCATAAGAGCGGAAAGATGTACCAGATCAATAAGTGGGGAATGCGCGAGTGGTTCTCTCTAACTTTCTTGATGGGGGCATTCTTCGTCGGCGGTCAGATTTATGAGTATGCATCCTTGGTGCACGAGGGCCTCACGCTTTCATCGGCTGCATTTGGTTCAGTCTTTTATATTGCAACCGGTTTTCACGGTCTTCACGTAACCGGCGGTTTGATCGCATTCTTAATTGTCATCGTTCGCGTTTCTAAGGCCCGCCGTTTTACTAGCGGCCAAGCAACCACGGCAATCGTTGTTTCCTACTATTGGCACTTCGTCGACGTTGTGTGGATCGCACTCTTTTCCGCGATCTATCTCATTAAATAAGGGAGTACGAAAAAACGTGAAACGCCTTTCGCAATACCGACGACATAAGGCATCTGCCCCATTACTTCTTGTCATTGCACTCCTTGGAATCGGTACTACTTTTAACGTTGCCAGCGCGACGATAAAGCAATCACCAACCACCTTTGCACGGTCAGCGGCTATCGAAGAGGGTAAGCAGTTATTCCTTAAGGGTTGTTCAACTTGTCATGGACTCAATGCAGAAGGTGGCGCAATCGCACCATCGCTAATCGGAGTTGGCGCAGCCTCTGTAGATTTCCAAGTTGGCACAGGACGCATGCCTGTGGCCGATATGAGCACTCAGATATCTCGCAAAGAGCCGGTCTATAACGAGGAAGAGGTAGCAGCCCTAGCCGCATATGTTGCAAGCCTTGCACCTGGTCCTGCGATTCCAAATGAAGAGGCGTTAAATTACGAACGTGATGGAAGTACTGCCGAGGGTGGAGAGCTCTTTAGAAATAACTGCGCGATGTGCCATAACTTTGCAGGCCAAGGCGGGGCTCTAACACAGGGAAAGTATGCACCGACGTTAATGGGTGTAGAGCCAAAACACATCTATGAGGCCCTTATTACTGGGCCACAATCTATGCCTGTCTTTAGTGATAAAACATTGACCCCAGAGGAAAAACTCTCTGTTATTAAATGGATTAAAGCTGCAGAGGCTGAACCAAATCTTGGCGGTGCCACTATGGGACGTGTTGGTCCAGTAACCGAAGGTCTGCTTGTGTGGGTACTAGGTCTTGGAATATTGATTGCAGTTGCTGTCTGGTTAACATCGAGAGCGAGATAAATTACATATGTCAAATGAAATTGAGGCCTCCCAAGATCCCGGCACACCGGTGCATGCACCTCGCGCAGCCGACATAGATCCACGTGCTGAAAAGCGCGCCGAACAACAGGTCGCGGCTCTCTTTGGATTATCTGCCGTTGGCTCTCTTTTGCTCATTTATGCCTACATCTGGATTCCAGGAGATGTCTTTATCTTCATTCCAGTAATGGGCAATCAAAACGCACATCAACTCTTCTTGGGTCTTGGAATGGCGATGTCATTATTTTTCCTTGGCATGGCTGCAATCTTGTGGGCTAAGAAATTGATGCCTGATACCGAGGTTGTAAACCATCGCCACGAATTTAGATCCTCAAATGAGGATAGAGAAGAGTTTGTAAAGACGGTCAAGGAGGGTGTGGCCGGTGTGCAGCTTGGGCGTCGTAAGTTAATCAAGGGCTCACTTGCGGCATCACTGGGTCTATTTGCTCTGCCACCAGTTCTGCTACTTCGCGATCTCGGGCCACTGCCTGGAAAAGAGTTAGAGAAAACTAATTGGAAGGCTGGAACCAGACTCGTTACCGATCCCGGCAACCGCCCCATCCTGGCCTCTGATTTGGAGGTTGGCTCGGTCGTACAGACACTCCCTGAAGTCGCACCCGATACCCATCGCCCCCTCAGTGATATCGCAAAGGATCCCGTTCTTCTTATTCGCCTTCGCCCTGAAGAGTTTAATTTGACTCCAGAAAAGCTGGCTATGACCCATGATGGAATCATCGCCTTCTCCAAAATCTGTTCGCATATGGGCTGCGCAGTTGCCCTATATGAGCAGCAGACCAAGCATCTTTTATGCCCATGCCACCAATCCACATTCGATGTGACTCGGGCCGCAAAGGTCATTTTTGGACCTTCGGCCCGACCATTACCGCAGTTAGATATAACCGTGGATAAAGAGGGATATCTGATTGCACGTGCACCTTTTAATGAAGCCGTCGGACCTAGTTTCTGGGAGCGTAACTCACAATGACAACTGCTGAAAAAAGACTTGGCACAGCCGCTAACTTCGTAGATGAGCGCTTAGGTGCAGCGGGTTGGATGAAGAAATCACTCAACAAAGTCTTCCCGGATCACTGGACATTCATGTTCGGTGAGATATGTATGTACTCCTTTGTAATCTTGCTTTTGTCTGGAACTTTTTTAACGCTCTGGTTTGATCCATCACAGCGTGAAGTTGTCTATGAGGGTGTCTATGAGCCTCTCGAGGGCATCACCATGTCGGCGGCCTATGCCTCTACATTAGAGATCTCATTTGAGATTCGTGGCGGATTATTGATGCGCCAGATACATCACTGGGCTGCAAATATATTCATGGCCGCCATCGTTGCCCACTTACTCCGTGTTTTCTTCACAGGAGCATTTAGAAAGCCCCGCGAGTTCAACTGGATACTTGGAATCCTCTTGCTGACCTTAGGACTAGTTGAGGGATTGCTTGGCTACTCACTACCAGATGATCTGCTATCAGGTACTGGTCTTCGTATTACTGCAGCCATTGTGCAAGCAATTCCATTAGTTGGTACATACCTCACCTTCTTTTTATTTGGTGGGGCATTTCCAGGAGTGGGCTTCCTGCCACGTATCTTTACAATCCATATTCTCTTGCTGCCAGGACTCTTCCTTGCTCTCATTACCGTCCACGTGATGCTCGTGTGGTATCAAAAGCACACTCAGTTCCCAGGACCTGGACGCACTGAGAAGAATGTTGTTGGACATCCCATCCTGCCTGTCTATATGGCAAAGGCTGGTGGTTTTTTCTTCATCGTCTTTGGTGTCACAGCGTTTTTATCTGCCGTTGCATCGATTAATCCCATCTGGTTATACGGTCCCTACACACCTGGGCAGATCTCTGCCGGTTCGCAGCCCGATTGGTACATGGGTTGGCTCGATGGACTAGTGCGCATGGCGCCACCATGGGAGACCCATGCCTTTGGTCATACTATTTCCTGGAATATTTTGATTCCAGCGCTCATAGTTCCTGGCATCATCTTTACCGGAATGACGCTCTATCCATTTATTGAAAGTTGGATCACTGGCGATAAGCGCGAGCA
>SHVG01000031.1 GCA_009691145.1 Candidatus Planktophila sp.
CGACGGCAACGCCTGGGGGATACGGGGCGATTAAATCGGCAGAGATGCGGCCCACCGCTTTATCGGCCGTCACCATCTCCGTCTCGGCAAAGTAGGCCTGGCGCATTGAGATTGCAACTTCGGGAACGACCGACCAGCTCAGCGATGTAGCTGTAGCCCTAACGGCTTTCTGTTGGGATTTCAGGATTGGGATGAGCGCTGTGGCTAACTGCTTAAAATCGTGGGCCGAATCAACCAAGGTCGCTAAGAAGACAATGGTGTCATTGTCGGCCATTTCAACACGAATCATCTGGGCCTGTAGGGCGTTTTCAATCTCAACGCCAGAGGCACCTAATTGATTGGCACGCAGAACGATTTTTGTCGGGTCAAATCGTCCGGGCGCAAAATCACTGGGCTTTAAGAAGATTGGGAGATTAAAGTGGGATTGCACCTCTTGTTTAAATTTTTCAATGTTTGTCACTAATTCTTCAATCAAGGATTGGCCCCGGGTTTGCAACAGGGCCCTACAACCATCGATTGATGCTAAGGGAGCACCAGCAGGAGATGTTGTGTGAGTAGTTTCAAAACTCTGCTCGATACGATCGAGCTTTAAGTATCTACCTTGGGCAATCAAAATCGCTGATGCACTATAACCAGGTAGGGCTTTATGTGTACTAGTAATTAATGCATCGGCCCCCAACGCCAAGCAGTGCGTAGGTACGGCGCTTGAAAAACCAAAGTGTCCACCCCATGCCGCATCCACGATCACTGGAATTGAATCTGTATGGGCGGCTTTAATAAGGGCGGGAAGATCTGACAATGTGCCTAAATATCCAGGCTCAGTTAACAACAGTGCGATTGGTTTTTGATCAATGATCTTTTCAAATTCAGCAACCGGGATTCCGATTGGTACACCTGTTGCAGGATCAATCTGGGGAGATAACCAGATGGGCTCAAGACCTGCTAGTACCAGTGCGCTTAAAACCGAGCGGTGCGCCGTACGTGATAAGGCAACTTTATCCCCTGGTTTTCCAAGGGCCAAGATAATTGCTTGATTGGCATGCGTTGATCCACCCGTTGAAAAGCGCGCGAAATCAGCGTTCCACAATGTGGCGGCAAGGGCTTCGGCCTCTTTCAATATCTGATTCGTTAATTTAATCTCATCGAGGCCACCATATAAAGGCGTATCGCTATCAACGACTAAACCAAGCCCAGCATCTAAGCGCGAGGCTCTCTGTTTGTGTCCGGGAATCGTGAAGGGTTGACGCGTGCTTTCGAAGTATGCGAGGTAGGCATCTAGAAGCGGTGCCGAATCTCTCAGTGGACTCATGGCCCAAGCCTAACTTCTGGGGCCTGGCATGCGAAACATGGCCCTAGACTTGCACCATGCATACACTGACTAATCTGAGACAAGAGCGTCGTCTGGTCACTGCAATTCCAGGGCCAAAATCTATCGAGGCGCTCAAGCGTCGAAGCGCGGCGACTTCGCAGGGATTGGGAATGGCCATTCCTGTCATTATCGAACGCGCAAGTGATGCGATTTTGCTCGATATCGATGGTAATCAGATTATCGATATGGGCTCAGGTATCGGTGTTGTCAACGTTGGCAACTCAGCTAGTCGCGTTGTCGATCGAGTAATCGAACAAGTGCAGGCATTTACACACACCTGTTTCACTGTCGCGCCTTACATGAGCTACATCGAAGTCTGCGAAAAACTAAATGCTCTCACACCCGGCACACATGCAAAGAAGTCACTTCTTGTTAACTCAGGGGCCGAGGCCATTGAAAACGCAGTCAAGATTGCACGTTACTACACCAAGCGTCCGGCAATCGTTGTCTTTGAGCATAGCTATCACGGCCGTACTAACTTAACGATGGCTTTGACTGCTAAAAACATGCCATACAAAGAGGGCTTCGGTCCATTTGCTCCAGAGATTTATCGCGTCCCAATGCCATATTCATTCCATTGGGTGGGCAATCAAGCAACTATTACCGAAGATGCAATTGAGATGGTCACGTACAAGATTGATAAAGAGATCGGGGCACATAACGTGGCTGCGATTTTAATCGAACCTATTCAAGGCGAGGGTGGATTCATCGTTCCGCCCAAGGGTTTTATGCCAGCGTTGGCCAAGTACTCGGCCGATAATGGCATCGTATTTATCGCCGATGAAGTACAGACCGGCTTTGCCCGCACTGGTCATATGTTTGCAGTCGAAGAAGAAAACGTTGTGCCAGATATTATGGTCACGGCTAAGGCAATCGCAGGCGGATTACCTCTTGCAGGAATCACGGGCCGTGCCGAGATCATGGATTCAGTGCATGTAGCAGGCCTAGGTGGAACATTTGGTGGAAATCCAATTGCATGTGCTGCAGCCCTTGGGGCACTTGAGACGATGGAGGCTGAAAACCTCATCGCTCGCGCACAACACATTGGAACAATCTTGGGAGATTCTCTACGCGCACTGCAAAAGAAGTATCCAATCATCGGAGAAGTCCGCGGGCGTGGAGCGATGCAGGCGATTGAATTAGTAGAGGTTGGAACTAAGAATCCACATACTGCCGCCATGAACGCAGTCGTAAAATACTGCCAGAGCAACGGAGTTCTAGTCCTGACTGCTGGCACTTACTCAAATGTGATTCGATTCTTACCTCCGCTGGTAATTACCGATGAGCTGCTCAAAGATGCACTCAATATCCTTGATGAGGGCTTTGCCTCTCTTTAACTCTCTAACTTATAACCAAGACCACGAATCGTTTGAATCAAAACCGGATTTGATGGATCAACTTCTAACTTTGAACGCAGACGCTTAATATGAACATCAAGAGTCTTCGTATCGCCAAAGTAATCTCCGCCCCATATGCGATCAATTAACTGAGAACGGGTGAGGACTCGACCAGAGTTGCGCATCAAGAACTCAAGTAGTTCAAACTCTTTTAGGGGTAATGCAATCGGATTGCCATTATTAGTAGCTTGATGACGAGCGGTATCTAATCTAATCGAGCCAACTGAAAGGAGCTCAAGATCTCCACTTAAATCAGCAACTGAGACTCCACGACGAAGAACTGCCTTAATACGTGCGATTAGTTCACGGGATGAATAAGGCTTAGTTACATAGTCATCTGCACCGAGCTCGAGACCTACAACCTTATCGATTTCAGCATCTTTGGCAGTTAACATAATAATTGGCACCTGTGAAGTAGCACGAATAGTCCGGCATACATCTACCCCCGATATTTCAGGGATCATGAGGTCGAGCAAGATTAGGTCGGCGCCCTCTTTAGCAAATATGTTTAAGGCCGCGCGACCATCTTCAGCCACGCTAACCTCAAAACCCTCTTTACCTAGCAGAAAAGCCAATGCTTCAGAGAACGAGATTTCATCTTCGACGATTAATATCTTTGTCATTGTGAGATCTCTATAGGTTTTACATAGACGGGTAATCGGAGAGAAAAAGTGCTCCCAACATTTTCAACGCTCCAAATTTTTACTTCGCCACCATGTTTAGATGCAACGTGTTTGACGATTGAAAGTCCTAGCCCTGTTCCACCAGTCTGGCGTGAGCGCGCTGGATCAACTCGATAAAAACGCTCGAAGATTCGGTCGTGTTCAGCTTCAGAGATACCAATTCCTTGATCGGTTATTGCGATATTGACAACTCCATCTTCTATCGTGGTCGAAATTGAGACCTTCGTATTTTCAGGTGAGTAGTTGATGGCATTTTCTACAAGATTATGAATCGCCATTATTAACTGATCGCGGTCTCCAAGAACAACTGCTGTAGTTGATTCTGGATAAGTAACTGTTATGTGACGATTATCTGCAGTTATTTGACATTGGTCTATCGCTTCGCGAACTAAGTATTCAACTCCAACCTCTTGTGCGAGTTGTAATGGATCTGAATCTTGAACACGAGATAAGTTGATAATTTCCTGAACTAAATCGGTTAATCTTTTGGCCTCTGATTGCATACGCGTTGCAAACTTTGCAACAGAATTAGGGTCATCTTTGGCTCCCAGTACCGCTTCACTCAAGAGCGAGAGAGCACCGATTGGGGTTTTAAGTTCATGAGAAATATTGGCAACAAAATCACGCCGTACTTCGTCGACACGTTGAGCTTCGCTCTCATCGCTGAGTAATACCAAGACAAGGTCTCCATCAGTTAAAGAAATTACTTTGACAGTTAACTCATGTTTTCCTTCACCAATGGGGCCTCGAGGAATTTCGATCTTGCCAACTTGTTTGCTATTTGTCCTGCGCACTACGCGAACTGTTGCAAGTAACTCTGGGCTCTGGATCTTTCCATCTTTTAGAATCCCAAGTTGGTCAATGCTAGAAGTCATAAAAATCGGTATTTCCCCGTTTGCTAGCACTAGGGCATGGCCATCGAGCTGTTTGAGCGTTTCGATGAGCATTTCGGGAAGCTCACGCACCTGTATTTGCTCTGAATCCGCTCGCCGAAACTTCATGTGCGCACTCTATCCTCCCAAATATCCCGGGGATTGCTCGTTCACCTTGCGTTCACCTAAGCGTGGGTTTTTATTCATGGGTGCCACATAGGTTGTGAGCATGGCACTCATACGCTCAGTTTTTCAGGATGAACTAGATGGCGTCTCTCAGTCTTTGGTGGACTTAACCGAAATGGTTGCGCTATCTATTTCGAAGGCGACCGCCTCAGTATTAACAAGCGACCTTAAATTAGCCGAAGAAGTCATATCAACCGATGACCACATCGATAATTATCAACATGATCTCGATGCGCGAATTATCGACATCATTGCACGCCAACAACCAGTGGCATCAGATCTTCGTGCGCTCGTAACAGCTCTACGAATGAGTGCGGATTTAGAGCGCATGGGGGATATGGCACACCACATTGCAAAAATCTCTCGTCTTTGCCATCCAGATTCGGCAGTTCCAACTGAACTGACCCCTGTTTTCCAAGCCATGGGCAGCGCAGCTGAAAAAATTACAAATAAAACTGGAGTTGTTATTGCTACGCGCGATACTGAAATGGCACTAGAGGTTGAGCGCGATGATGATGAGATAGACAAGTTACACCGCCAATTGATTGGGACATTAGTTGATCCAAAATGGGCGCATGGTGTTGAGACTGCGATTAATTTGACTCTTCTTGGTCGCTATTACGAAAGATATGCAGATCATGCCGTATCGGTTTCACGGCGAGTGTATTTCTTGGTTACAGGAAAGTACGCGTAAATATTGGTGACTATCCAAGAAATCCTCATTCCAGCTCCACGTGAAATTACGACAGAGCCTCGTCGCTCTGACAAGGTTTTCCGTGGTGTCGTCACTGCAGGAGGTCTCTCATCGCTCTTGCTTCTGGGTTTAATTGCACTCTTTCTTGGATACCGGGGCTTTGAGGTTCTGCGCCAAGAGGGAATAGGTTTTATTACCCACTCTGATTGGTCTATATCAACCGATGATGCAGGAAATGTGGTTGAAAGCCACTTTGGTTTAGCGGCAATGCTAGTTGGCACAATTCTCTGTTCCTTGGTTGCCGTGGTGATCGCCCTTCCAGTATCGGTATTTTGCGCCCTTTTCCTTAACTTTTACTCCCCTGGTTGGCTCAAAAAGATCATGGTCACCGTCATCGACATGATGGCAGCATTTCCATCCATCCTATTTGGAATTTGGGGCTTCTTAGTTCTGATGCCAAGTGTTGAGTATTGGGCCAAACTCTTGCACCGTTACTTAGGTTTTATCCCAGTATTTGATATGCAGGTTCGGGTCTTTACCCGCTCTCCTTTTGTAGCAGGTGTTGTTTTATCAATCATGATCATCCCAATTATTACCTCCGTTTCGCGGGAGATATTTTCGCAGGCCCCGCTCGATCGTATACAGGCAGCGTATGCCCTCGGTGCAACGCGTTGGGCAATGATTAAAGCCGTCGTTATTCCACATGGACGCAGCGGCGTAATCGGTGGTGCGATGCTTGGTCTTGGTCGGGCAATGGGGGAGACCGTTGCGGTTTTTACTGTTCTCAATATCGTTTTTCAAATTAACTGGCAGATGTTGCTAGGTGCAGGAGGAAACGTAGCCTCACTTATTATCTTGAAATTCGGTGATGCTAGTCCTTATGAGATCAAAGCGCTCATGGCCGCTGGTTTAGTTTTATTCTTACTGACTTTAGTTGTTAATGGTTTGGCAAATTTCATTGTTAAGACAACTGGAAAGTCGGGGCGATGAGTACAGCTGTTGAAGCAGTACCTACTAAGCCTTGGAAAGCATCAACACGTGAGCGTGCAACTGATTGTGCAATTTTTCTAGTTTCGATTATCTCTTCATACACTGTGGTCGCAGTGACACCCATGAAAGGCAAGCTTGCCTACTTTGCTCTCTTCTTTATTGCCTACGCCATTCTCACATCGGTTTTTAGGGCCACACAGCGTGGAAGTGCGGCAGCAAAGGATGCTCTTGTTAATTCACTCGTAGCCATCGGCGCGATTGTTACAGTTATTCCAGCGGCCAGTATCTTGGCGACAGTGTTGGCCAAGGGCCTGCCAGGCATTAGTTTTGGCCTCTTTAGGCACGACATGGCACTTGCGACACCAACTGATCCACTCTCAAACGGCGGTCTGCTTCATGCAATCACTGGCACACTCACACTCGTTCTTATCGCACTTATTTTAAGTGTGCCGATTGGAATTTTAACTGCGCTCTATCTAACCGAAATTAAAGGGCGATTCACTGGGCCAATTCGATTTCTAGTTCAAGCAATGAGTGGTGTTCCATCAATTGTTGCCGGCCTTTTTATCCTCTCTGCAATCTTGTATCCAATCACTAAGGCTTACTCAGGGTTGATGGGCTCACTTGCTCTAACAATTTTAATGATTCCAACTATTGCTCGAACATCTGAAGAAGTCTTAAATCTCATCCCCAATGAGCTACGTGAGGCTGGAACTGCATTAGGTGGAACGCAATGGCGCACAGTTGTAATGATTGTTTTGCCAGCGGCTAAGAGTGGTTTAGTGACGGCTATCATCTTGGGCGTTGCACGTATCGCGGGTGAAACCGCCCCAATTCTCTTACTTACCGGTGGCGGCGACAGAGTAAATCCCAGCGCCTTCAATGGACCAATGGGTTCACTCCCGTATTACATCTGGAAATCATTTAACGCAGGCTCTCCTGAGTCGATTACCCGCGCATGGGCAGGACTCTTAGTTTTGGTCGGCTTGGTATTAATCCTCTTTACCTCGGCGCGTTTCTTAAGCTCCAGAAAGGCTGCTAAATGACAACATCACACGAGAGCGAGAAGAAAATAATGGATACAACAGTTAAGCCAAGTTCATTTGCCGATGTTGCACAAGCTAAGCCAGCCAAGACTCCCGGTACTCGCGCACTGGGTAAGGGTCTTGAAACCCGCGGCGTACATGCATGGTTTGGCAAGCATCACGTACTCTCAAATATTTCACTGGATTTTGCCGCGGGTACCGTCACTGCGCTAATTGGCCCATCTGGCTGTGGAAAATCAACGTTTATTCGAACGATTAACCGAATGCATGAGTTTATTCCAGGAGCGGCAATGGCTGGTGAGGTCTTGCTCGATGGCAAAGATGTGTATGCATCGGGTACTGATGTGACAAAGATTCGTCTTCAAATCGGAATGGTCTTCCAAAAGCCAAATCCATTTCCATCGATGACAATCGGTGAAAATGTTTTATCGGGCCTCAAGCTCGCACAGCTCAAAGTAGATAACAAGGACGATCTGCTCGAAGAGTCGTTAGAGCGTGCAGGTCTATGGAGCGAGGTTAAAGATCGTTTAAGTGCACATGGTGGATCTCTATCGGGCGGACAGCAGCAGCGCTTATGCATCGCTCGCGCCTTGGCCGTGCGCCCCCAAGTTCTATTAATGGATGAGCCATGTTCGGCGCTGGATCCGGGTTCTACCCTTCGCATCGAAGAGACGATCCGTCATCTCTCTGACACCATGACAATCATCATCGTTACTCACAATATGCAACAGGCCGCTCGTGTATCTGACTACACGGCATTCTTCTTATCCGATGGCGGCCCAGGCCAAATGATTGAAGTCGCGCCAACGAGTGAGATCTTTTCTCGCCCACAGGATCAGCGCACCGAGAACTACGTAACGGGGCGCTTCGGATAATCATTTACCTACTGTTCACTTAGAAGTCGAGGGGTGTTCGGATTCCGGGCGCTCTTCGTTCATTTGCCCTCCTTAAGTTTGGCTCGTAGTTCACACTTACCTAAAAAAGGGGAGATAAATTGAGAATTTCAAAGCTCGCGAAGGTTGCATCACTTGCACTCGCGTTTGGTTTAGTTGCCGGAACACCGGCATACGCAGTTGATCTACAGGGCTCTGGTGCATCATTCCCAGCCCTTCTCATTGAAGGTTGCAAAGCCGGCTTTGCGGCAAGTGGTTCAGGCCATACATATGTTTATGCCTCATCATCTTCAGGCACAGGACAAGCTAACTCAGATAAGTCAATCGGTGACTTCTGGATGTCAGATGGTGCCTACACCGCAGCAACAAAGCGCGCATCACTTATCCATGTGCCACTGGTTGCAGCGCCAATCGCAATTTTGCACAACTTGCCATCGAAGACAACGCTGCAGCTATCAGCTTCAACAATCGCCGGAATCTTCGGCGGAACAATCACGCGTTGGAATGATGCAGCGATCGTTGCAGATAACAATCGCTCAACCACAAAGACTGTTTACAAGCTAGATGCCAACGGAAATCCTAAGAAGGATGAAAAGGGTAATCCAGTTGTTCTTCGTGCTCAGATCATCTCAGGTCGCTACACACTTCCAGATAAGGCTATCAAAGTTATCTACCGCTCTGATTCATCAGGAACATCTGAAAACTTCACAAACTTTATGAGCAAGTCAGCCCCAACTCTTTGGAGTAAGGCAAAGAACAAAGTATTCAAGGATGGCTTCCCAGGAGATATCAACGCAGTTGCAAATCTAGGCCGCGTCGTTGGAGCAGCATCATCAACTGGTGTTGCCCAGCTTGCAGGAAAGACTCCTTACTCAATTACTTACGCTGAAGTTAACTACGCAGTAGCTAACAAGCTTAAGCTCGCTAACGTAATCAATCCAGCAGGCTCATCCGTTGCTCCAGATTCAACCGGTGTAGGTGCATTCCTTGCATCTGCAACACAGGATGCAAACGGCTTCCTTACTTATGACTATGCAACAAAGGAAAAGGGCGCCTACCCACTAGGTATCGTTTCCTACCTTCTAGCTGACACTGCCTATCCAGATAAGGCAAAGGCTGCAGCCGTTAAGGCCTATGCAACCTACGTCTTGAGCACGAAGTGCTCAAAGGATGTCGGCGGAGCCCTTGGATTCTCAGTTATCTACGGTGAGCTTCTCAAGAAGTCACTTTCTCAGGTAGCAAAGATCGGCTAACAGGCTTTCCCATTCTCTGGAGATACTTACCGCATGCAAATTAATCTCGATAGGAAGGCAGGCTTGCCGCTGCCAATCACCGCCCGGCCCCAAGCCTCAGCTGAGTAGCACCCCCCCGGGGGTGGGTGAGATCTAAGCCCGATATTTCAGGTAATCGTGACTGATTTGTTATAGATGCACGCACGCTCTGCCTTAACTAGCGGTTGACCCTCACGCTCAGGATAAGGCAGACTCTCACCACCAAAGGCACCAGCGTGGGGTAGGTCGACTCTCCACAGTGGGCCTTAACTACCCTCGAGGAGAAAAAATGAAGCTAACACGCGGTGCAAAGTTTGCACTAGCTGTAGTTGCCTCAAGTGCATTGGCAGTATCGATACTGACTCCGGCACAAGCGGCGACCCGTTCAACAATCGTTATTCACGATACCAACTCATTAACATCGTTTAACTCAGGTACACCTGACACCAACCTCACTATCAACTCTAAGGTTGGAAATTTAAGCGGAATTGGTTTCCTTTATATTAATGATCAGAAAAATGTTATTCGAAATACCATCTTTGGCGAGTTCAAGGTCGTAAAGAACAAGGCCGATGATTTCCGCATTCAGTACACAATCAACAAGGGCCTTGTATGGTCCGATGGAACGCCAATCAACGCTGTGGATCTATTGTTATCACACGTGCTCAGTAGCAACAAATACTCAGTAGCTGCGGGCCTAGGAAATCCTGATAGTGACGATGTGCCATCATTTAACTCCAATGGTTACGGCGGAACTTACAACGATAACCTCGTTGGAGATCCAGTTCTTTCAGCAGACAAGATGTCTGTGACACTTCAGTGGAAACAGAAGATTGCTAACTGGGATCTCTATGGTCCTGGACCAGCATCAGTGCACACATTGGTTCTTATGGCCGATGGAGTAAAGGGATTGCAGTCAGTTGCAGCTAACGAGAAGGCACGCGATAAGTTCTTCGATGCCTACAAGTCAAAGAACACAGCCGTACTCAAAGCAATTGGTAAGGTATGGTCAGAGGCTTACAACATCACTCAAGTTGATGCCACGACAAACCCACTCCTATTTGTAGGTAACGGAGGATTCTTAGTCGATAGCGCTGTAACAAAGTCTTCTGTAACCCTTAAGGTTAACCCTAAGTACAACTCAGGACCTGCCCTCAGCGGAACTATTGATACAGTTATCTTTAAGTTCATTGCTGACGGAACTGCTGCTGCACAAGCACTTGCCAATGGTGAGCTCGATGTGTATTCAGGTCAGCCAACAGCCGATGCTGTGGCAGCATTGAAGAAACTTACAAACGTAAACCTCATCGGTGGAATCAATGCTTGCTATGAGCACTGGGATCTACGTGTGGGTTCTGCACCTGGGCAAGATGAATACACCGGAATCTTTAAAGGACATGGTGGAAAGGGTGCAGATCTTCGCAAGGCATTGCTTCTAGCAGTTCCTCGTGAAGAGATCAATGAGAAGTTAATCCGTCCAATCAACCCGGTTGCCCCAATCCTTGGCTCAACATTTATCGCACCTGGCTTTGAGGGTTATGACCGTCTTATTGCTAACAATGGATCTAGCTACTACCGAGGTCCACAGGATGCGTTGAATGCAAAGGCGACTCGTTTGGTTAAGAAGTGGTACCCAGCTGCGAGCCCAAGCAACCCATTAAAGGTGAACGTTCTTGTTCCTGGTAACAACCCACGTCGTGCAGCAGAGTTCGCACTTACTAAGGCAAATGCACTCAAGGTTGGCTTTGATCTAGTGGGAGATGTTCAGGCATCATGGTCACCAAAGATTCAGCTGAGCAAATATGATGTGCAGTTCTTTGCGTACTGCCCATCAGCTGTTACTCAAGCTGGATCAAATTCAAACTTCAGGTTAGGTGGAGGCAATAACCGTAACGGTGTTAACTTGCCTGCTCTTGATAAAATTCTCGAAAAACTACAGGTGCCTCTAGATAACCGCACTTACATCTCTATATTGATTCAGGCAGAGCGCATTATCAATGCAGAGGGTTTGACTTCTGGTGTATTCCTGCACCCTGCAGTAACTGCAGTGAACAAGGCTCTCAAGGGGATCAAGCCTTCACCACTTTCCGATGATGTTGTTTGGAACTGGTGGGAGTGGTCATACTAATAGCTTGATTTTGAGCTATTAGATCCGCCCGAGTAGGCGGAACTAGCAATAGTTGAGTGGCACCTGGTGTAAATCATCAGGTGCCACTCGCGCTACTATTTGGCCTTAGAAATTCTGGCCTATCGAGTCAAAAGTTCAGCGGAGGAAGACTCAATGCTCAGTTACATCATGCGCCGAATCGGTGTATCGATTGTGATTTTATTTGGCTCGAGTTTTTTAGTTTATAACCTAGCGGCCTACGCAAGTGATCCGCTTGCAGAGCTTCGATTGAGCACTGATGACGGCGCTCGCCAACAAATAATTGCACTCACACGAGATTTAAAGTTAGATATTCCTCCACCCATTAGATATTTTTTATGGCTCAAGGGAGTTTTAGGTCTCTTTGTCGGAAAGCTCGATCTAGGAATGAGCCGCGAAGCATCCTCCGTCCAAGAACAGCTAAAGTATGCAATCCCTGTGACATTGCGACTAGTTTTCGCCGCAACATTCACAGCCTTGTTAGTTGGCTTGGCTTTTGGAATTATCTCTGCGCTTCGCCAATACAGTCGCTTTGATTATGGAATGACCTTTTTAGCTTTCTTGCTCTACTCTTTGCCGATTTTTTGGATAGCTGTCTTACTAAAAGAGTTTATGGCTATTCAATTTAATAATTTCTTAAGCGAGCCGAATATTCCCTTCAGATGGATGGTCTTCTTCTCGCTCTTTACGGGAGTCTTTTGGAGCTCTCTCTTTGGCGGAGAGCGCAGAAGATTTTGGAGCGTTTTTGTCGGGGCATTTGCTACTAATTTCGTGATTATTTGGGCCATCAATTTAACAGACTGGTACTTAAATCCAGGGCTAGGCCCAATTCTAATTGCGCTTCTGTCATTTGGCCTTGCAATGGCCGTCACATCGATCTCTACTGGGATTGAAAACAAACCCGCCCGTAATGCCGCGCTGAGTATGGCTGGCCTTGCAGTTCTTTGGTACTTTCCAGCTCAATCAATCTTCAATAATTTTGGCTCGTATTTTACGATTTTTATAATGATAGTTCTTATTGTCTTGACAGGCATTGCTATACCTAGACTCTTTAGTAAGATTGATCGTGGACCAATAGCCAGAACTGCAATTATCACGGGAATCTTGTCTGGTTTCCTGATACTTGTAGATCGCATTATGCACAGTTGGGCCGAGTACAGTGCCACCGATGCAGTTAATGGCCGCCCAGTTCCCACATATGGGCAACGCAAAGATCAATTGGTTACCGGTGATTTTTGGCTCAACAATTTAGATATAATCATGCACTTGATCTTGCCAACCCTTGCTCTCATCCTCATCTCTTTGGCGGGATGGATTCGCTTCTCTCGTGGTGCACTGCTGGAGGTATTAAATCAAGATTATATTCGCACAGCCCGGGCTAAAGGATTAAATGAGCGCACCGTTATCACGCGGCACGCATTCCGCAACATGATGCTCCCGCTATCTAGCCTTTTTGTGGGCGAGGTTGTAGGTCTAATCGGTGGAGCCGTTATTACTGAAAGAGTCTTTGGTTTTCAGGGCATGGGAACCCTTGGCATCAAGGCCATCAACAGCTTTGACTTAAATCTATTGATGGGCGTGAATTTACTGCTCTCAATTTTGGTTGTCTCTGGAAACTTACTAGCAGATCTTGTGTATTCAGCTCTTGATCCCCGCATTAGATTGAGGAAGTAGCCATGAA